>JBHOQZ010000654.1:0-2063 GCA_042408635.1 Chloroflexota bacterium | reverse complement strand
GCTGGCGGCGCTGGATGGCCGACGCCTGCCCTCGCGGTCAGCAAGCCTGCCGACCGGCGGGTGGACAGGAGCGCCCGGTCTTGGGCGGGGGTGCCGTGGCCAGGCCCAGGCGGAGCCGGCGCACGACGAGCGGATCGGCAGATCGGCAGACGCGCTCGGACGCCTGCCAGGTTGCCTCCAAACACAGCGACCGTGGCGCCCGCCACGGTCGTCAGGTCGGCGGAAGCGACGGGGATCGGATCCGCTTCGGCGTTATGGTGACGGCTACATCGTCATTGCGGAAGCGCCTGAGGTGCCCCGTGTGGGCCGCTCGGGCCGGGCCAGCGCTCAGGGTCGGCGCCCAGCGATCGACGAGGCAACTCGCGCCAGCGCGCTCGCCATGCTGGAGGCGGGCCAGTCGCTCCGCGCGGTTGCCCGCGCGCTCGGCATCTCCCATGAATCGGTGCGCCGGCTGCGCCGCCAGTGCATGGCGGTGTAGCGCATCCAGGCGAAGCGATGCGCTCATGGCACATCGTTGACAATCCTGGACGTTTCCGCTACGATACCGATGCTGGCGTGCGTTTACGGGCGCCGGTGTGACAACTGAAGAGCGGAGTGTGGCTTCGGGCCGCCGGGTGATGGCGTGAAAACGTCCATCGTCGGCGGCCTTTTTGCTTAAGGAGGTGAGCGGGTCATGGCCCGTCCTGGGGAGTACGTGACGATCAGCGAAGCCGCCAAGCGCGTCGGCATCACGGAGACGGCGTTGCGGCGGCGCGTGAGGAGGGGGGAACTCCGCGCGTACCGCGACCCGCGCGATCTTCGCGCAAAGCTCGTGCGGGTCGACGAACTTGAGGCGTACTTTTCGTCGGTTCGGATCGACCGGGAGGCGACGCGCCATGGCTAGTCGCCTCAGTGCAAGCGCGCCCGTCCCGGTGGTGCTGGGGAGCATGCGGGACGGGCGCCGGCCAGAGCCAAACGAGGCGGTCCGGCCGGCTCCGAGTGTACCGCTACCGCTCGAGAGCCGCTATGGTGCGCCGGTGGCGCGGGCGCTGGTCCGCCTCGCGCTGATCGTTGGGGACATCGCTACCCGCATCGAGGCACGCCGGAGTGAGGAGGTGGCGCCGTGAGCCCGGGCAGGGGCCGCCCGCCCGGCGGGCAACCGGGCGGCATGGCGGCGGCTGAGGAGACGGTTCACCTCCATCATACCACGCGCCCCGCCCCCATCCGGCAGGAGGCGGCCGACGCCGCCCGCTCGCTGCCGACGGACGAACTCAGCGCCATCGCCGATGCGCTGCGGAGTGAAGTCGCCCACTGGCAATCGCTCTCAGATCTCGACGAAGAGTCCCGTGCGGTCGCCCTGATCCTCGCCGGAGAGCGGCTGGCGGCCGTCGAAAAGGAACTGGCGCGCCGGGAGCGGCTAGCCCACGTGGGAGTTTGCCGGCCGCCCTCGCGGGATGGCGATTACGCCGCGTGGCGGACGCTCGCCGCTGAGGTGCGCCGGCGCATCGACCTGCGCGGCCTCCTCACGCGCGAGCTTGGCTGGCGTCCCGTGCGGCAATCGGCGCGGGAGGCTGCCGGTCCGTGCCCGCTCTGTGGCGGCCATGACCGCTTCATCGCCTGGCCGGACCGCGCCTGGTGCCGCCGGTGCGGGTGGAGCGGGGACGCGATCGCCATCGCGCGGTTGGCGTGGAACTGCTCGTTCCGCGACGCGGTCCGGCGCCTGGCGGAGGAGGTGGCGCCATGAGCGAGGCCATCGATCTTCTGCGCCGGCTGGGCGTCGATGTGAGCGGGCTCGCGGGCGATGGCGCCGGCGATCCCGGTGCGGAGCCGGCGAGCAGCGGCGAGCGGCGCCCGCGTGAATCGCGCGCCAGCCGGATCGTGTCGCTCGCCCAATCAGCATGTACCGAGCTCTGGCACACGCCGGAAGGCGATGCCTACGCCACGATCATCGATGGCGGCGTGCGCCAGCACTGGGCGCTGCGGTCGCGCACGTTCGCCCAGTGGCTCGCGCGGCGCTACTACGTCGCGACCGCCGGGGCTGGCGCGCCCGGGCAGGCGGCCTCCCGCGAGGACCTCGCGGCAGC
>JBHOQZ010000649.1:0-16519 GCA_042408635.1 Chloroflexota bacterium | reverse complement strand
CGCGGCGGTAGCGGCCTTCGTCGTCGCGCTGGTAGAAGAGCGCCTCGCGCCGCAGTGGATCGAGAATCCAGTACTCGGGCACGCCCGCCGCCTCGTACTCGGCGAACTTCTCGGAGCGGTCGCGCGTCAGGCTCTCCTCGGAGACGATCTCGACCACCAGGTCGGCCGGACCCTCGATGTAGCTCGCACCTATCCGGTCGGCGTGCTCGGCTGCGACGAAGAGCAGGTCGGGCTCGCGGCCGCTCGGTCGCGAGGCGAGCCGCAAGAGCACCGGTGCCGTGAACACCTCACCCAGCTCATGCGCCTCCACGAACTCGGCGGTCATGCGGAGGAGGAAGTCGAGCAGGCGCTGATGCTCGGGCGTGACCGGCGACATGCGTTGGACTACTCCGTCGACCCACTCGACGCGGAACTCGCCCGCGTACCGGGTGAGGAACTGCTCGAAGGTGAGCGGCTCGGCCCGCTCCACCGTCGGGGTGGCGGGAACCGCACCGGCTCCGGGGGGTGGAGGCGGGGAACTCCCCTGGCTCATGGTCATCGCGGCCTCCGCAACGGCTGGCCTGCCCGCGATCCATCAGCCCCGACGCGGGCTGAGGGGGGCAGAGACAGTATACGTCCGGCGCGGTGGGTTTGGCGTCGGCGGGCGATCGGCCGCGAAACCGGGTTGTTATAATGGGGGGCGTGGGAGACTGCGGAAGGAGATGAGCATGACGACGGCGTACTGCTTCCACAACGGGCAGATCATGCCGCTGGCCGAGGCGAAGATCGGGGTGATGAACCACGCCTTCAACTACGGCACCGGCTGCTTCGAGGGGATCCGCGGCTACTGGAACGAGCAGCAGGAGCAGCTCTATGTCTTCCGGCTGCGCGAGCATTACGAGCGCCTCGCCAAGTCCTGCAAGATCCTGCGGATCAACCTCCCCTACAGCGTCGACGAGATGTGCGAGGTGACGCTCGACATCATCGCGCGCAGCGGCTTCCGCGAGGACGTCTACATCCGGCCGCTGGCCTACAAGGCGGCCGAGATCATCGGCGTGCGGCTGCACGGGCTGCCCGACGGCTTCACCGTGTTCGCCACGCCGTTCGGCAAGTACATCGAGCAGACCGAGGGCTGCCGGGCCTGCATCACCTCCTGGCGCCGGATCGACGACAACGCCATCCCGGCGCGCGCCAAGGTCACCGGCAGCTACATCAACTCCGCCCTGATGAAGACCGAGGCGATGGAGAACGGCTTCGACGAGGCGATCTCGCTCACCCAGGACGGGCACGTCTGCGAGGGCAGCGCCGAGAACATCTTCATCTACGAGGGCGGCCAGCTCATCACGCCCGGCCGGAACGACAACATCCTGGTCGGCATCACCCGCGCCACGGTCATGCAGCTTGCCCGCGAGGAGCTGGGCATCGAAACGGTCGAGCGCGCAATCGACCGCACCGAGCTCTACGTCTGCGACGAGATCTTCTTCTGCGGCACCGGCGTCGAGATCACCCCGGTGGTCGAGGTCGACCGCCGCCCAATCGGCACCGGCCGGATGGGCCCCGTGACGCGCCAGATCATTGACCTCTACCAGCGCGTCGTCCACGGCGACGTGCCCAAGTACCTCGACTGGTGCGCGCCGGTCTACGCGGGCGCGCGGGCCGGCACCAAGCCGGCCGCGGCCGCCAGCGCCGACTAGACGGAAGGGGTGAGGGCGCTCCCCGCCGTGCGGCGCGGAGCGCCCCCGAAGTGGCGATGGTCTGGAAGCCGCCGCTGCGGCCCGGTCTCCCGGTCGGCATCGCGCTCCTGGCGCTGCCGCTCGTCTTGCTGCTCGTGGCGGTCGCGGCGCTGATCTGGCGCACGCTCGATCCCATCACGATCGCACTCGGCGTGCTGGCCGTGCCGCTGCTGGCCGCCGTGATCGTGATGGGTCGTGCGCTGGCCGGCCTCCTCTCGCTGCGCTACGTCGTCGACGACTCCGGGCTGACGATCGAGCACCAGGGGGAGCGCCTCCACCTCGACCGCGATTCGATCCTCGAGATCGCCAAGGCGCCGCCGCTCGGGCCCGTGCGCGTGCCGGGGCTGAGCTGGTCGGGCTACCGCGTGGGCATCGGCCGCGTGCCGCGCATGGGCCGGGCGCGCTTCTTCATCACCAATGAGCGGCCGGGCGCCGCCCTCGTCGTGCGCACGCGCACCGGCCTGTTCGTCATCTCGCCCGACCACCCGGACGAGTTTCTCGCCCACTGGGGTGTCGGGCCGGATACCTCGACCGCGCCGGCAGGCGCCCACCCGTCGCACAGGGGCCAGCCGCCGGCCGAGGGGGTCGGGCGCGGTAGCCTCGACGCCCGCGGCGGCTACCCAGGGGGGGCACTCGCCGCTCGGCCCGTGGCGCGGGCGGCCGACTTCGACCGCGCCGAATCGCGACCGCTGGCGGAACGCGTGCCCGTCTACCCCTTGCGGGCGACGTCCGCCGAGCGCGCGGTGGCGCTCGATGCGCGCGAGGTCGCCGACGCGGACGCGGCGCACCTGGCCGAAACGGCCGTTCTGCCTGGCCTGGTGCCGCGCGCACGCAACTCGCTGGCGACGCCCGTCGAGGTCGCGTCCCCGTCCCGGCGCGAGGTGCTGGTGGCGGCTGGTGAGCGCGACGAGGTGCTGCCGTCGGCCGCCGGTGTGCTCGAGCCGGCACCGGCCGCAACCGGGGTCGCGGCGCCCGCGGCGGCGGAGGCGCTGGGACTGCGCGTGCTGGCGGCGGCGCTCGTGCTCAACCTGGCGCTCTATGCCTTCGTGGCCGTGCGCTACCCGGTGCTGGCCGACGCGGGTGCGCTGCCGATCCACCGCAACAGCCTCGGGCTCGTCGACCGGCTCGTCGACCCGGTCTGGGCGTTCTATTTCCCCCTGATGGGCAGCCTTTTCCTCTTGACAAGCGCCGGCGTCGCCTGGCTCATGCGGCGGGAGAACCCGCTCGCCGCCGCCATCGCGGTGGGCGCGGCGCCGTTCGTGCAGCTTGTCGTCATCGTCGCCGGCCTCTTCGTCCTCATCTAGCTCCCGGCGCTCGCAGCCGGGTCGCCAGCCCGGCCTGGGCGAGCAACCTGAACCGCGCACAGACACCGGTCCCGCGCGCTCTGGGGCCGGCGTCTCGTCGTTCCGCCAAAGTGCTTGCCCATTTCCTTGGAGCGCTGTAGAATCACGCTGCGAAAATCGTGATTCGGAGGGTTGTTTCGCCATGGCACTCTCGGACGCCTCCGCCTGCTCGCGCCGCCGGCTGCTCGGGTGGGGGGCGGCGGCCGCTGGCATCGCCGTCACGGGCGGTCTGCCGATTCCGAGCGTGCACGCGGCGCCGCGGCCGCAGGCAACCCAGCCCAGTCCCGACGAGGCGCTGCAGCGCCTGATCGAGGGCAACGCCCGGTTCGTCGCGGGGACGCTGCAGAACCCCAACCAGACGCTGGCGCGCGTGCAGCAGGTGGCACCGGCACAACTGCCGTTCGCCGCGATCGTCGGCTGCGCCGACTCGCGCGTGCCGCCCGAGATCGTCTTCGACCAGGGCGTGGGCGACCTGTTCGTGGTGCGCGTCGCCGGGAACATCGTCACGGAGGAGGGCGCCGCCAGCCTCGAATACGCGGTGGCGACATTCGGCACCCCGCTGATCCTGGTGCTGGGCCACACCCGCTGCGGAGCGGTCGACGCGGCCATCAAGTCGGTGCAGACGGGGAGTGTCCTGCCCGGCTCGCTGCCGAGCCTGGTGCGCGCGCTGCAGCCGGCGGTCGAGGCCTCGGCCGGGCAGCCCGGGGATCCGGTCGACAACGCCGCGCGGGCCAACATTGCGCGGACGGTCGCTGAATTGCGGACGTATGACACCTACCTTGCCGAGCGCATCCAGCGCGGTCAACTGAAGATCGCGGGCGGGTACTACGACCTCGATTCGGGACGGGTCCAGATCATCGCGTGAGCGCCGCGTGGCGCCGCGCGGCTGGGCAGGGATCAGATGGATTTCCCGCCCGACCTAGGTAAATCGTCCGATGTCCTGGCAGGCGAACGTTGATACTCTCTGAACGACGCGGCGCTCTTCCCGCTACCGCCAGGTGCGCGGTGCATCTACAGGGGGTTGCCGGGGCGGCTGGGGAGGCGCTAAGCGGCTGAAGGGGGGTAAAACGTGAGCCAGGTGAGCATCGAGGCCTCTGTCCAGGCCAACGTAGAGCGAGCGCCGGCCTCGCCCACGTGGTGGTCGGAGCTGGCTCCCGACATCTGGCACTGCCATCTGCTCGACCGAATCGCGAGCCGGCAGGCAGTGGTTGGCGTGATCGGCCTCGGCAACGTTGGCCTCCCGCTGGCAGTCGCGTTCGCCGAAGCGGGCTTCCGCGTCGTCGGGATCGACGTCGACGCGGCGCACGTTGTCGCGATCAACCGAGGCTGCTCCTACGTGCAGGATGTGCCGTCGGCGGTGCTCGCGCGCTGCACGGCGGGCCCCGACGGCCCGGGCACCGCTCGGCACGTCGCCGCCGGGACTCTCTGCGCCACGGCCGAGTACGACGCGCTGGCCGAGGTCGACGCGGTGCTCATCTGCCTGCCCACGCCCCTCACCCCCGCCAAGGAGCCCGATCTCTCGTACGTTCTGCACGCCATGCGCGAGGTGGCGGCCCGGCTCCGGCCCGGGCTGCTGGTCGTCCTCGAGAGCACGACCTACCCCGGCACCACCCAGGAGGTCGTCCTGCCCTGCCTCGAGGCGGCCGGGGCCGGCTCCCTGCGCGTGGGCACCGATTTCTTCCTTGCCTTCTCGCCCGAGCGGATCGACCCGGGCCGCAGCGACTTCACCCTGCGCAACACGCCCCAAGGTGATCGGCGGCGCCACCCCGCGCTGCTTCGAGGCGGCCAGCGCGCTCTACCGGAGCGTGGTCGAGACGGTGGTGCCGGTCTCGTCTCCGCAGGTGGCCGAGATGGTCAAGATGCTCGAGAACACCTTCCGGGCGGTCAACATCGCGCTCGTCAACGAGCTGGCGATCAAGTGAGACCAGTTGGGCATCGACGTCTGGGAGGTGATCGAGGCGGCCCGGACCAAGCCGTTCGGCTTCACGCCGTTCTATCCCGGGCCGGGCCTGGGCGGCCACTGCATCCCGGTCGATCCGCACTACCTCGCCTGGAAGCTCAAGACCCTCAACCACCACGCGCGCTTCATCCAGCTTGCGGCAGGGATCAACTACGGCATGCCGCGCTGCGTGCTCGGCAAGATCACCGATGGTCTGAACGAGTGCGGCAAGTCCCTGAAGGGCGCCCGTGTGCTTGTGCTGGGCGTCGCCTACAAGCCCGACATCGGTGACCTGCGTGGATCCCCCGCCCTCGACGTCATCCGGCTGCTGTTCGAGAAGGGAGCCACCGTGGCCTACCACGATCCCTACGTGCCCGCCTTCGAGCTCGCTGGGCGCCACCTCAGCGCCATCGAACTCAACGATGAGGCGCTCGAGTACGCTGACTGCGTCGTCATCACGACCCACCACAGCAGCTACGACTGGGCCGGCATCGCCCGCCACAGCACGCTGATCGTCGACACGCGCAACGCCACCCGGCACGTTTGCGAGCGCCATGCGCACATCGCCAGACTGTAGCCACTTGCGAATAGGCCAGTGCATCGACAGGCCCGCTTGTGCTCCCCTGCTGTTGCACAGACGTTGGTCGGGGTTCTACCGGGAGTAGCGTACCCGCAGGGGGAGTTCTGGCCGGTGTTTCGGCTCGGCCGTGGCTCGGGCACCGACTCCCTGGACTCGCTGCGCCTGCCTGATCGGTCCGAGCGGCTGGGGGGCGTCAGCGTGAGTGCGCGCCGTACTCATGTGCATCAGTGCAAATGCTGTTCAAAGAGGCAGGGTGCGGTGGCGGCGACTGCGCTGTCGACGTACGTGAGCGTCACCGAGCCCGTTACAGCTGAGTTATAGAGCTGGCGTATCGTAACCCATTAGCGTGACGTGGTGCATCCCGCAGGGACGCCGATGCGAGGGCTCGCCCCGGCCGCTCGCGCAAGCACGCATCGGGCGAGGCAACCATGTGCCTGCCTCGATCCAGATTCTGCTATGAGGCCGAAGTGTGGTGCAGAAGCGAATGCCCAGCCATGATCATGAGAACCTGCGGCGCCGGCCGGGGGACGCCGCTCCCTCGGCGCTCATAACGGTGGCGGTGGGAGGCCGGTCGGTCCGCGCCCGGCCCCGCCGCCAGCTCGATCCACGTCGGCGCAAGACGGTTCGGGAGCGCAGCTTCCGCGCGACTGTCGCGGCGAACAGCCGCCCGGGGACCACCCGGGGGCACCCGACCGACACCGTGCTCGTCGTCGATCCGGCGGCGGAGGCGCGCACCCGCTGGGGGGAGCTCGCGCGCCTCATGGACCGGCGGATCCGCGTGGAGCCGTACGCGCGCGGCGCACTGCTCTACGCGCGCCGTGCCCCCGTCGGGGTGAGCATCGTTCGGCTCGACGCCGCCCGCTACAACGGTGCGGACATCTGCCGCCAACTGCGCGATGCCACCTCCGCGCCGGTGATCGCGGTGCTGAACCGCGAGCATGCGCCCGCGGTCGAGGCCGCGCTGCAGTGCGGCGCCGACGACGTGCTGGTCGAGCCGCTGCAGCCCGAGGCGGTGCGATTGCGCCTGCTGGTGGCGGTGGCGCGGCGCTTGGCCGGCGCGGGCGAGGGCTTGAGCACGCTGCGGCTCGGTGACCTCGAACTCGACACCTCTAGCCGACGGGTTCGACTCGCCGGTGAGGAGGCGGAGTTGACGCCGACCCAGTACCAGATCCTCTACGTCCTGGCGACCAATGCGGGCCGCGTCGTTCAGCACGAGGAGCTCCTGCGGCGCGTCTGGGGCGTGGAGTACGCCTCCGATACCCAGTTGCTCTGGGTGCAGATGTGCCACCTGCGGCGCAAGCTCGAGCGCGACCCCAATCGTCCCAAGCTCCTGCGCACCGTCCCCCGCGTCGGCTATATCCTCGGCGCGGCCACGGGCGGGCCCTGAGCCCCCGCCGGGCGCCACCACCCCACCCGGCCAACGCGCGGCCAGCCGGTGTGGTCCTGCCTATGCGCCCGCCTCACGCTGGCGCTCCGGCTCGCGCAGCACCGGTGTGATGGCATAGGTGGCGAGGGCGTGGGCGACGGCGTCCGCGTGGCAGAGCACGGGCACGACGCGCAGCCCGGTCACCTGCGCCACATCGTCGGGCGCGTGCGCCGGCGTGGCCGGCTCGATCGCGAGGGTGAGGGTGTCGGCGGTGACCGCCACCGGCACGCAGCGCAGCCGCCGCGCCAGCTCGACGGGGACGAGGTGCTGCAGCCCGGGCTCGTCGGGCAGCGTTGCCAGGTCGGTGAAAGAGATACCGCGCTCGGCCGCGAGTGCCGCCAGCGAGGGCTCGGCGGGCAGCGGCAGCTCGTCGGGGAGGCGCTCCGGCTCCACCTGCACCAGGCCCACTTCGACGACGTGTGCCCGCTGCAACGCCTCCGAGGCGGCGATGAAGAGGTCCTCTGGCGTGGTGATGTCGAGCGAGGTGGTGGCGATGCCGGCGCGGAGCTGGGGCGCCGGGATGTCGAGCTCCGCCAGGGGCAGGCTCATCTTGGACCACAGATTGACGACCTGTGCCTGGCAGCGTTGAAGGATCCTGGCGACGATGGCTCCCGTTGCCCCGGGCAGGATGATGGCGAACTCATCGCCCTCGCCGCGGGAAACGGTATCGTACGGTCGGAGTGCCGCCGTCAGCGCCTGCGCCACCGTGCGCAGGGCGATGTCGCCCGTGTGGTGCCCGTAATCGTCGTTGTAGCGCTTGAAGGCGATGATGTCGACGAGCGCGAGCGCGAGCGGTGTGCCGGTGCGCGCGGCGCGCGCAGACTCGGCGCTGAGCTGTTTCCAGAAGTAGCGCTGGTTGAGCAGGCCGGTGAGCGGATCGGTCTGGGCAAGCTGCTGGGCGCGCCTGAGCTCCATCGCGGCCGAGAGGCAGCGGCCGAGGTGGCGCCCGAGCTGGCTCAGGAGGGCGACGTCGCGCCGCCGAAACCGGCCGCCCCGCTCCACGTCGGAGGCACAGAGCACGCCCGTCCCCACCCTGTCGATCGGCACGGGCACGCAGAGGTAGGCGGTGGAGCCGAAGCCGTGGGCGTAGGGGCCGATGACCGACGTCGCGTTCTGCACGAGCAACGGCGTGCCGGTCTCGGCGACGGTGCCGGCCGGGCCCTCCCCGATCGGCACCCGCGGCGTGGTGCCCAGGTCCGCCACCGGGCCCCGGGGCCAGACGAGGCGCAGCAAGCGGCCCGGCTCGGGCAGCAACAGTGACCAGCGCTCCGCCGGCACGAGCGTGCGGGCGAGGTCGAGCGCTTCGGTCACGAGCGGATCATCGAGGATCTCAAGGGCAAGGTCCGAGTCCAGCCCGTAGGTCTCCTCCGTCATGCGTCGCGGCCTCCGCAGGTTGAGCCGCGCCCGGCCGGGGTGATGGCGCGGCAACGACCCAAGCGCCGGCGCGGACGAGGTTCGGCAGTGTGGGCACATATGGACTGGCGGGATCAAGGAAGAGAATCGGGCCCACCGCGGACGGCTGGCGAACAAATGGTATGACAAACTCCCGAGAGCCCGACACACGCCCCTGGACCCGCCGGTCCCGTCCACCGCACGTCGCCTGGCGGTCGCGGCTGCCGCGCCTTCGGGCAAACCCGGGCCGCCCCGAGAGCCGATGGTGGGCAGGCGTGACGCGACGGATGTTGCGCTGAAAAACATACCTCGTCGCCTGGATGGTCGCGAGTAGGTGGGCGTTCACCCATCAAGCTGATGGTGTGTCTGCTGTGCTGTTCGTCTAGCCGGTGCTGTGCGAAATGTATCGCGACGAAAGGGGAATAGTAGAGGCCTGGACGACTACCTGCAACTCGGGTTGGCGGTAGAGCAAGCCGCGACGGTGGAGGTGAGCGGAATGTAACAGTTTGGTTGGGTAGGACGACCTACTTCGCGCCATTCTTTCAAAATTGCAACAACGGCGGTCGGGTGTGCTTACTTGCTTGACGCCAACGGACCGGGTTGTATATAGTTGGCTAGGAATGCGGCTTCACGGTTCTAGATACCGAAACTAGCACGTTTGCTGCCCCAACCTAAAGCGTGCGACCGTGAAGCCGAGTTGGCTGGGATGTCCCGCCCCACGCCGTGCCATCTCTGGCCGGCGATCCGAGGGGCGTTACCGCCGTTCTTCCAGGCCGGTAGTTCGCTGACCCGGACCACATCCGTTGCAGGGTGAATGCGTTCGGCAGCACACATCGATCGCGTCTATCGCTCGCGCGGAGGCGAGGTGTGGTGGGCATCCTGGTCGTTGACGACGATCCAGATCTGGTGGACCTGATCTCCTACGCCTTGCAGCGTGCCGGCTACAAGGCGAGCGGCGCCTTCTCAGCGGCCGAAGCAGTGCGCGCGCTCGCCCTCGATCCACCGGAGCTGATCATCCTCGACGTCAACCTCACCGACTCCAGCGGTGAGATCGTGCTCGAGTATGTCCGGCGTCACCTGCGGATCCCCGTGCTCGTGCTGAGCGCGTTGCGTGAGGAGCGCGAGATCGTTCGCGTGCTCGATGCCGGCGCCGACGACTATATGGCCAAACCGTTTCGGCCGCGCGAGCTGATCGCCCGGGTCCGCACGCTGCTGCGGCGCAGCCCGCGCGCGCAGGCGGGCGATTGGGAGAACGCCGGCCAACCGCTGCTCGTCCTGGGGCCGCTCAGCATCGGTCTGGAGCGCTCCGCGGTCGAGTTCTGGGGCCAGCCGCTGCACCTGACGCCGACCGAGCTCAAGCTCCTCTACTTCTTCGCACTCAACCACGAGCAGGTGATGAGTGTCGACTCGATCATTGCCTACGTCTGGGGGCACGACTACGCAAGTGAATCGGCCAGCGACGTGGTGCGCGTCAACGTGGCGCGGCTGCGCCGCAAGCTGGCGCAGGTCCCCCGTGGCGGCGAGTTGGTGCAGACGGTGCCGAGCGTCGGCTACGTGCTGCGCGTGCCGCCCGCAAATGGCCCGCTGCGCGAGTTGCAGGCCGGATCGAGATAGGACGCTCCTCGGACATGAGGCATTCCCCCCATTGAGGATAGGTGGCGCACCCGATGCGGCCGCCTCGCGCCCGGGGTACGCTTCCCCAGGCCGACCGCCACTGGATCGGTCGCCAAGGTGGAAATGATGCGCCTCATTAGGGATCAGGCCGACATGCGCAACCTTCCCGGGGACGACGCTGCGGCGCCTCCCGATCGCCAGCGCCTGGGCACCTTGATCCACGAGGCCCGCGAGCGGCGCGGCTTGAGCCGCCGCCAGCTCGCGCAACGCCTCAACGTCAGCATCTTCGCCGTGTCGCGCTGGGAGCGCGGCGCCTCGGCGCCGCACCCGCGCTTGACCGAGGGCATCGTCACCGAACTGCGTTTACCGGAGGCTGAAGCCTCGGAGCTGCGGGAGCTCCAGGCCGCGGAGTGGTCCACATCGACGGAATAGCGGTCTCCGGCGCTCGGTGCGTCCCGAAGCCCTGACCTGGCTGACCCGCCACTGACGAGCGTGGACAAGGCGGTCGGCCGTGAGGCAGGCAGCTCACCACCCTCCTGAGTCGGCGTCCACCCGGAAGATCGGCGCACTTCCACGGTGGACGCCGACTCGTTGTGCGTACGACGCGGTTCTCTGCCGGCGGAGCGGCGCGGCCGCGTCGTGCCGCCGCAACGACCAGGCCCCGCCCGCACACCGCGGACGGGGCCTGGCTGTTCGCTCGCGTGGCGCCCGTGACGACAGGCGCGCCCGGCGCTAGTTGAAGGGGGTGGCGACCTCGCGCGGCTGCTCGATCAGGCCATGGCGCAGCGCGTAGAGGACGGCCTCCGCCCGCTTGTTGAGGCGCAGCTTCTGGTAGATGGCGGTGACGTGGTTGCCGACCGTGCGCACGCTCAAGCAGAGGCGCTGGGCGATCTCCCGGTTCGAGAGGCCCGAGGCGACGAGCAGGAAGACCTCCTTTTCGCGCGCGCTCAGCGAGGAGTGCGGCGGGAGCTGCGTCTTCGCCTGGTAGTTGCTGAGCACCTTGCGCGCGATCGAGGGCGGCAGCACCGCCTCGCCCACCGCCACGCGCCGGATGGCGTCAACCAGCTCCCGCTCGGTGACGTTCTTGAGCAGGTAGCCCGAGGCGCCCTGGCGCAGGACGTGGTGCACGAACTCGTCGTCGTCGTAGTTGCTCAGCACCAGCACGCGCGGCGAGCGCGGCGTGGCCCGGATCAGCCGCGTGGCGTCGACCCCGCTCATCCCCGGCAGGCGCACGTCCATCAGCACGACGTCCGGCCCGACGAGGCTGAGCATGCTCAGCGCGCTCTCGGCGTCCGCGGCCTCCCCGACGACCACCACGCCGGGATCGCGTTCCAGCACGAAGCGGAGCCCGCGGCGCACCACGTGATGGTCTTCAACCAGCAGAACGCGCACCTTCTGACCCATTATTCGCTCCTCCAAGACTACTCCTTCCAAGCCTCGGCGGTGGCCTCAGCGGGAATGCGGACGGTGATTGTGGTGCCCCAGCCGGGCGCCGAGCGCAGGCTGAACGTTCCCCCGAGCTGCCACGAGCGCTCGCGCATGTGCACCAGACCGTAGTGCCCATTGGCGGCCAGATGCGCCAGATCGGCGTAGGCGATGCCCTTGCCGTCGTCGCTTATGCGTACAACAAAGGTATGGGCTCCAAATTCCAGCTCAATGAGCACATGGGCCGCCTCCGCGTGGCGGCGGCAGTTGTTGAGCGCTTCCTGAACGATGCGAAACACCCCCAGCTCGAGTTCCGGGTCCAGGCGGCGCGGCTCACCGCTCACCCTGAGCGCCACGAACGGCACCGCCTCCCCCTCCCCGCCGCTCTCCTCGACGAGATGGCGTACGGCCGGCACCAGCCCCACGAAGTCGAGCATCACCGGACGCAGATTGCGGCTGATGCGCCTGACCTCGTCGAGCGTCTGCTCGATCTGCTCCCGCAGCTCGTTGAGCAGCCGTTCGGCGAGCTGCGGATCGCACTTCAACTCGCTGCGCACCAGGTCCGCCAGCGTCAGCGCGCTGGCGAGCGATTGCGCCGGGCCGTCGTGCAACTCACGCGCCACGTGGGCACGCTCCCGCTCTTGGGCGTCGATCGCCCCGCTGAGCAGGGCCACCAACTCGTCCGCGATCACGCCGACGGCGTCGGTCAGGGGCTCCCCGAGCGGCTCGGACTCGGTCCCATAGGCGACGATCGGCTGATCGGTCTCGCGCGCCTCCTCCAGCGCCGATTCGGCGGTGCGCAAGAGCGCCTTGGCCGAGGCCGCCGCGCCGGGGAAGACCGCAATGCCGACGTTGAGCCGGGGTGCCGCTGGGGCGTCACCGGCCGCGCGTGCCTGCCTCAGCGCGAGCTCACCCAGCCGCAGCAGCCGCTCGGCCACCCGCTGGGCAGTCGGCAGCTCGGCACCGCTGAGCACCACCGCCACGCAGTCCTCCCTATACTCGGCCACCAGGTCGATGTCGCGCACTACATCGCGCATCACGCGGCCGCACTGGGCCAGACCGTGGCTCAGCCCCTCACCCGCCCGCAGCCGCCTCGGCGCGGGGGTCTGGCGCTCGAGCCCGACCAGCAGCAGGCAGCCCGTGGTGCGCGTGCGCACGGCGCGCCGCACATCGTGGGCAACGCGGCGTTCGAGCTCCGCGCGAGAGGCGATCTCGCGGGTACTCGACGGCGCGTGTCGACGGCTGGTGTCGCCGCGGGATGGTCCTGCCCCATCCATTAGCGTCCAGATCCTCTCCTCGATCCGGATTCCCGCCCGGCGTGTCGGCGCGTCTCCGTGCCGTCCCCGCGGCAGGATCCGGTGCTCGGAGATATACATTAGCGAACCGACCTTGCACCACGCTTGCGGTGGCACGCCTCATCCTTGCGAAAACCTTTATCTCACCCCAAATCGGGGTGTGCTCCCCAGGTTGGGCAGGTGGTTCTCCCTACCCTTTTCACGGTTTATCGGGCAAGGGGATTCTCTCCGCAGGGAGTTGTTGCCGGATTACCTGTCCGCGCCTGGGGTAAGTGCTACACCACGCACCATGCCGAGTACGCTACCCGCGACCGCCCCGCTGCCCGACACGGTGCCAGGTCAATCCAGCTTCCCCGCTGATTTCCGATGTGTCGGCCAGCCGGGCGCGGCCGTCCTGGCGCTCGTGCAACTGACCCGCCCCCTGCCGGTGCTGACCCAGCCGCGGCGGGTCGCGGGTTCCGGGGGCGTCGCCGGGGCGCACCATGCAGAACCCGATCGGCGCGCAGCTCTTCGGGTATGGTTCCTGCCTCTGCCTGAGTAATCTGCACGATGACCGGAGTCGTGGGGGCACGTAGCATTAGGACGAGGCCCGCTTCGCCGGGCCCGACTCCGTCTGCCGGGAGGAGCTTATGTTGCAGTGCCGGCTCGTGCGCCTGGCGATCGCCGGGCTGATGCTTCAAGTGCTGGTACCTGATCCGTCCCCGCTGCTCCGCGGCGGCGTCGATGGATCGGCCGCCGCGCCGTCGAGTATGCTCGACTGGCTGCCGGCCGCCTGGAGCGCCACGCCCGCCTATGCCGGCCCGCGGCCGACGCCCACACCGCTGGCCGCCCTCGATCCGGGCGCCCGCACGCGCATGCTGCGTCAGCCCGGCGGCAAGCTGCTCTTCCAGCTCTCGGCGACCTCGCTCACGCCCCAGCGCGTCGAGGGGCAGGCTGTGGCCCCGATCGAGCCGCCGCCGGTCGAGCCGCCCCCGACTGGGCCGGCCGCGGCGGGCGAGGGCGCTACTGAGCCGCCCGCGGCCGATCCGGCACCGGCTGCCGAGAGCAGCTCCAAACCGGCAGCCGAGCCGGCGCCCGTGGTGGCCGCGCCGCCGCCCGCGCCGACCCTCCGCTACCGCCCTGCGCCGGCGACCGCACCCGCGCCGATCGGGCCGGGCGACGAGAAGCTGTCGGCACCGGCCCCGGCCTTCGTCACCTCCGATGCGGCCAAGCCGTTCCCCACCGAGTCGGCGCCGGCGCGCTCGATCCGCGACGTGTACGGCCCCGGCGGCACGCAGGGAGCCGTGTTCGCCCCCGTCCCCTCGATCCCGCTCGACGTGACGCCCAACTACGCCCTGCGCGAGTCGTACTATCAGGGGCCGAAGGACGGCTTCACCTACGAGCCCGTGGTCGGCTTCCCGGTCGATGAGTCGCCCAACGGCGCCACGCGCGAGCGCTACAGCCTCGGGCCGGGCCAGGGCGTCGTGATGGAGCCGGTCAGGCCCATCCCGACCGAAACGGCGGCCTCGGTCGCGATGCGCGAGCGCTACAGCATGGGCGATGGCAAGAACACCGGCATCGACATCGTCGCCACCGTGCCGGCCGAGGCGTCACCCTCGGAGGCGCCGAAGGGCTGGCAGGGTCAGCAGGTGGTCGCCCAGAATGGCAACGGCACGGTGGTGCGCATCAAGCCGACCGGCGACGCCCGCAACATCATCGTCTACGGCTCGGGCTTCGCCGGCGCTGAGCGCGTCGCCATCTGGATCGACGGCCTCGACGCCACCCGTGGGCGTCACCTGGGCTGGGGCGACGTCGACTGGAACGGTGATTTCTGGGTCGACGCCGTGACGATCCCAGCCGACGAGACTCCCGGTCTGCACACGATCGACGTGGTGGGGCAGAAGAGCATGCGCACCGCCACCGCCCTCATCCAGCTCGAGTTGAGCCCGGGCCCCATCAGCGGCCCCTGACCCGCGGGCACGCGTGCCCCCGCCCCGCCACCGCCCGGCTCCCCTCGAAGACACGGAGCCGGCGGCCGGTGGGGCATTCTTTCTGGGTGCGCAACCCCGCCCGAGCGGTGGCGGCGCCGGGCCGCGCATGCCCGCGGGTCGCCCCTTCCCGCAGGAGCCCTGCCCAACCTCGCGCGGGCGCCGATGCTGCCACGGCGACCGATCCGCAGGTCGGGGCATCGCTCGGGTGGCGGGACCGGCCGGGAGGTCAGTCCGGGCAGCGGGTGAGCGCGGCCAGCGCGCCGCGCAGCAGCGGATCCGGTTGGGCGCCCGCCGCCCGCGCCCGCTCGATCAGGCCACGCGCCGCCTCGGCGTTCCCCGAGCCGCTGCACACTGCCGCCGCGGCCGCCGCGTAGGGCCCGGCCCGGTCAGGGTAACGCGTCAGCCATTGCCGGAAGGCGAACAGGAGCGCGTCGCGGTCGGAGCCCTGCGAGCGGCGCAGAAGCGGTGCGGTGAGGGGGAAGCGCGCCAGTCCAGTGGCCAGGTCGGCCGCCACGCCCGACCGGATGGCGGCGAAGCCGCCACGCCCGTCCCCGGCCCAGCCGCGCAGCGTGCCGAGGAGATACCAGGCGCCGCTGTTGCCAGGATCGTCGTCCAGAGCCCGCCGCAGCGCGTCGGCGGCCGCCGCCTCGGTGGACGGCTCGTGCGGCGCGGCCACGCCGGGCAGCAGGGCGCGGTAGGCCAGCAGCCGGCCGGCGTTGAGGTGCGGCCCGCCGCGGTGAAGTGGCTCGATCAGGGCCATCAGGAGGAGCAGCACCAAGCCGACGGCAAACACGCGGGACCACGCCCGCGCCGCGCGGCCGGAAGCGGCGGCCGGGGCGGCCGCACCCAGCGCGGCACCCAGGCCAAGCGTCGCCCAGAGCGCCAACCCGGCCACGGAGCCGAGCCCCACGACGTCGATCGCACTGAAGGTCGCGTAGGCGACGAGCGCGCCCCCGACGGCGGCCGGGGCGCTGCCATCCGTCCCCGCGCGCCGCCCCGCCCGCCACGCGCCCACGACGACCAGCGCCACTGCCAGCCAGAGCCAGAGAAACGCCAGCAGCCCCAGCACGCCCAGGTCGACGCCGGCCTGCAACAGCAGGTTGTGCGCGTGGCGCTCGGGGCCCAGTGCCACGCCGGGGTAGAACGCGTCCATCACGGGCCGGAACAGCCCGAGGCCGATCCCCGTGTAGGGGTGGTCGCGCAGCATGAGCCAGGCCCGCTCCCAGATTTCGAGCCGCGCGGCGACCCCGAAGATCGCGTGCTCCTCGCCCAGGAGCTCGCCGGCCAGGGCGGGCGCGCGCGCCAGCTCGCTCCCCCGGCCACTCAGCGACCAGACTGCGCCGATCGATGCGATTGCGCCCACGCCAACCGCCAGCCCGATCGCCGGGCGCAGGCGCCGTGGGCTCGCCGCCAGCCCGGCGAGCGCCACGGCCAGCAGAACCCCCGCCAGTCCGCTGACCGACTGGCCCAGGCCGAGGCCGAAGGCCATCAGCGCGGCGGCCAGGGCCAGGGCGGCGCGGAAGCGCCCGGGCCGGACGGCGCGCCAGCCGAGCACCGTGAAGGTCAGGGTAAGGGTGAGCACGCCGCTCACCTCACGGGGGTTGCCGAGTCCGGCCAGGCGCGCCAGCGAGGCAAACGCCTCGTGGCGGCGCTGGAGATGCGCCAGGGCGCCGTAGAGCGCGTCCAGGCCGGGCAGGCTAATCACCCGCACAATGCTCCAGTCGGTGCCCAGCAGGCCCACCACCGCGACCATTACGCCGAAGCCGACCAGCAGCGCCGCGCCGCCTCGCCAACCGCCGTCCTGGCTGCCCAGACCCGCCAGG
>JBHOQZ010000646.1:0-2580 GCA_042408635.1 Chloroflexota bacterium | reverse complement strand
CCGCCAGGCGGTGACGGGCGCAACGCCGGCCCCTGCCGCCGGGACCGCGACCGGTTCGGCGTCGAGCGCCGCGCCAGCCTCGACCGGCCGGGCGCGGCCGCGGAGGCGGACGCTCACCCCGCGCCCTCCGGTACCCTGGCCGCCAGCCCGCGCACGACATCGTCCTGCAGCAGCGACCAGAGGCGCCCGTGGAGTGCGCCGAAGGCGGCGGTGAAGCGGTCGCGGGCGATGTCGCGCGGGCGCGGCAGCAGCACCGGCTCGACCGCTTTGATGCGGCCGGGGCGCGCCGAGAAGACGACGACGCGGTCGGCCAGCGCGATCGCCTCGGCCAGGTCGTGGGTGACGAAGACGATCGTCTTGCCCGAGCGCTCCCAGAGGCGCAGGAGCTCGGCCCCGAGCACCAGGCGCAGCTGCGCATCGAGGCTGCCGAACGGCTCGTCCATCAGGATCGTCTCGGGGTCGTAGATCAGCGTCCGGGCCAGCAGCACCCGCTTGCGCATGCCGCCGCTCAGCTCGTGGGGGGGGTGACGCTCGAAGCCGGCCAGCCCCATCAGCTCGACGTACCGCTGCACCCGCCGCGCCCGCTCGGCGCGCGGCACGCCCCGGATCTCGAGCGCGATGCCGATGTTGTCCTGCACGCTGCGCCAGGGCAGCAGGTGGTCCTTCTGGGTCATGTAGCCGACGCGCGTGTTGAGGCCGTCGACGCGCTCGCCCCGGTAGTAGACCGCGCCGGCGGTCGGGCGCAGCAGCCCGGCGATCAGGTGGAGGAGCGTCGATTTGCCGCAGCCGGAGGGGCCGACCACGGCCAGGAACTCACCCGGCTCGACGGCGAAGCTGACGCGGTCGAGCGCGCGGACCGGCCGGCCGGCGGTGACGAACACCTGGCTCACGGCCTCGACGCGGATGATCGCCCCGCCCGGCTCCCCGACGCGCCCGCTCGCGTCGTGGCACGGAGCGGCCACCGCTGGCCCGGGCCGGGCGGCGGCCGGCGCGCGGCGGGGTCCTACTCCGTGTACTGCGTCGTCCAGAAGGTGCCCTCCGAGGTGTCGACCTCGCCCTCGATCAGGCCGAGCGCGCGGGCGACCTCGACCTGGTTCTTGATCGCCTGCTCGGTGAGCTTGCCGTCGGGGCGGATGGCGGGCAGAAAGACGTCGAGCGCCAGTGCCAAGTCTTCCGGGTTGCTGTCGGGGAAGAGGCGGTCGTGCATGATCTGCACCGCCTCGGCGCGGTGGGCCGGGATCCAGTAGGCGGCGGCGGAGACGGCGCGAGCGTAGCCGCGCAGCGCCTCCGGGTGCTCCTGGGCGAAGGCGCGGGTTGCGGTGATCGTCTCGAAGGCGTAGTCCTGCAGGATCGGCACGTCGCCCTGCGATGCCTTGATCAGCACGGTGCCCGCCCCCTCGCGCTCGAGCAGGTAGGGGGTGGGGGCGGAGAGCATGAAGGCGTCGATGCGGTTCGCCTTGAAGGCGGCGACCAGGCCGGGCGCGCCGCCGATGGTGACGAACTCGGCGTCCTGGTCGGGGTTGAGGCCGGCCTGCATCAGGTAGTAGCGCGGGTAGAGCTCGGTAATCGTCCCGGGGCCGGTGACGCCGATCCGCAGCCCCTTGAGCGCGGCGAACCGCTCGGCCAGGGGCGACTGCGCCGTGACGCCGCGCGCCTCCGCCACCTCGCGGCGCACGACGAGGTCGAGCGTCATGGCGTTGACGAGCGAGTAGAAGAGGACGACGTCCTTGCCCTGACGCTTGAGGTTGATGGCGTCGGGCACGCTGACGTTGACGAACTGCACGTCGCCCGCGATCAGCGCAGCCGGGCCGCTGGTGCCGCCCGCCGAGGCGATGAACTCGAAGTCGAGCCCCTCGCGGTCGAAGTAGCCGAGCTCCTTGGCGACGATAACCGACACATTGTCCATGCTGGGGAAGGCGGTCTGCTTGACGTGCAGGCGTGTCTGCGCCCGCGCGGGCAGGAGCGGAGCCAGCGCGACGGTGGCGGCAACAGCAACGGCGACCAGGGCGGTGAGCCAGGCCCCTCGGTGACTGCACGACATACGACCTCTCCTGGCGGTGTGTCGGTGACGACACGACTGTCGAGCCAGGCCATCATACACGATGCCGCCCGGCCTGCCGGAAACGGCGCCGGGCGGCGCATGGTTGCGAGCGGGCTTCGGTGGCCGGCACCCGATCGCTGCCCGGTCGCCGGCGACCGGGCGACCGGGCAGCGATCGGGTGCCGGCATGCGTTGACAGCGTCCAGCCGCCGACCGAGCAGGTGGGTGGTTCTTTCGACAAACTCGCTCAGCGGGGACGGGGGTCAGACGGAGGCGGGGTTGCGGTGGGCGGCGCCGGAGCCGTCGCGGGTGACACTGATAACGTCCTTGATCCCCTCGAGCTTGCCGAAGATGCGGCTGAGCTTGGCGAGGTCGGCCACCTCGACCGTCACCCAGATAGTGGCGGTGTGGTCGGACTGGGTCTGGGTCGAGGCTTGCGTGATGTTCACCTTCTCCTCGGCCACCACCGAGGTGACGTCGCGCAGCAGCCCGGCGCGGTCCCACGCCTCGACGCGGATCGTGACCGGGTAGGTCTGCTGG
>JBHOQZ010000642.1:0-1778 GCA_042408635.1 Chloroflexota bacterium | reverse complement strand
GCGCCCGCTTCGCCCTCGAGCGGGCGCGGCGCCTGCGCCGCCTCGGTCCGACCGTGCCGGCCGAGCTCCAGGCGCTGCGGCTCGGCGAGCTGCGGCTGCTGGGGGTGGGCGCGGAGGTCTTCTCGGAGCTGGGCTACGCGCTCGCCGCCATGCCGCAGACGCCGCTGGTGATCGCGCCCGCCAACGGCACGGTCGGCGTGGTCGTGCCCGACCATCTGCGCGACCGCCAGCCGACCATCTTCGGCCCCGGCGCGGGTGACAGCCTGCTCCGCAGCGCCATGGAGCTCGTGCGCCGCCTCGATGATCTGGAGAGTCCGCCACCGCACCGCCCGCTGCCCACGCAGCCGGAAACAACGTAGCTCCTCGTCCGGCTTGACACGAGGTAACGGCGTTGCTATTGTGGCCACGCGGACAGCGTATGCCTTGCATACGGTCAGCCGGCCGGTACGACGCCTACGGGGGTGGTCGAGGGAGGCGCGGGAGGTCTGAGCCGGTGAGGCATGTGAGCCGGTTGCTGCTGGCGCTCGATGGGGGCGGCACCAAGACGATCTGCCTGCTCGGCACGACCGACGGGCAGGTGGTCGGGCTTGGGCGCGGCGGTCCGGTCAACGTCGGCTTCGTACCCGTCGAGGTGGCCCACCGCTCGATCGAGGCGGCGGCGCGCGCGGCGCTCGGCGGCGCTCCGCCGAGGCCGCGCCTCGCGCTGGTCTGCGCCGGCGCGACCGTGGCAGTCGAGGTGATTGAGGCGGCGCTGCGGCCTTGGCTCGCCTTCGATCGGCTCTCGGCTCCGGGTGAGGCGCCCTGCTGCCTGGCGAGCGGCACGGCGGACGAGCACGGGGCGGTGATCCTCAGCGGCACCGGCTGCTTCCAGTGGGCGCGCGGCCGAGATGGGCGGGTCCACCGCACCGATGGCTGGGGCGCGCTGCTGGGCGACCAGGGTAGCGCCTACGACATCGTGCGCGCGGCCCTGGTGGCCGCCGCCCGCGCCGTCGATGGGCGTGGCCCAGCCACGTGCCTGGTCGACCGCTTCTGCGCCCATTTCGGCGAGCCAGACCTAAAGGCGGTCGGGCGGCGCATCTACGGGGGCCGGCTGGCGCGCCACGAGATCGCGGCGCTCGCGCCGCTCGTGACGTGGGCCGCCGCCGAAGGGGATCAGGTGGCGCGGACGGTGCTGGCCGGCGCGGCGCTGCACCTGGCCGAGGGCGCCGAGGTCTGCGCGCGGCGGGCTGGCCTCGATGGGGAGCCGTTCGATCTGGTGCTCCAGGGCGGCGTGATGCGGGCCGGGCCGCCGATCCTCGATCCGCTCCGGGCCGAGCTGGCGCGGCGCCTGCCCACGGCGCGCGTCGTTCTGCCCGCCCATGGACCCGAGCTCGGTGCGTTCCGCATCGGCCTGCAGCAGCTCGGCGTCGCGCTTGATCCCGAGCTCCTCGAACGGACGGAGCGGTCGCTGCGGGCGCTGACCGCGGCCGGGGCATCGACCGGGGAGGTGGTCAACACAGCAGGTGACGGCTGAGCCATTGAGTGTGATGGATCGCGGGCTGTTCTGGCGGCGCGTCGGTGGCGTGTCCGCCCGGTAAGGAGAAGAGCGCGTGCGCGTTCAGACGTGGTGGCTTCGCGGCAGACCATTCCACCTGCTGGCGCTGCTGACGGCGGCATTGGTCAGCGTGAGCTGCGGAAGCGGGGCGGCGCCGGCCGCGCCGGCGAGCTCGAGCGGGACGCAACGCGCCCCCCAGGGCGTTGCACCCAACACGGCGGCGCCCGCCCAGGCGCCGGCCCCG
>JBHOQZ010000639.1:0-1242 GCA_042408635.1 Chloroflexota bacterium | reverse complement strand
TCGGGAACTGCTCCTTGTAGGGCGTCGCGGTCGGCGTCGACTGCGGCAGCGTACGCGTCGGCGTGGCCGTCGGTGGGAGGCCGCGCGTAGGCGTCGGCGTGATCTGGTTGATCGGCTGGTTCGGGTTGATCGGCGTGATCTGGCGGCCCACCGTCGGCGTGATGCGCACCTGCCCGGCCGGCTTGCCCGCCTCCACACTCGGGACCGTCCCCTTCATCGGCGTGAAGGCCGGCGGCTGGACGCCGGTGCCCACGATCGGACCGGTCGGGACCGACCGACCCGGCGTGGGCGAGCGATGCACCTGTGCCGCCGTCTCGCCGCTCGGCTCCGTGTCGACGCCGGCGGCGCTCTCGCCGCTCGGCTCGGCCTCGGCGATCGTCAGCGTCTCGTCGACGCGGTAGCTGAGCTGCGGCTGGACCACGCTGTTGCCCGTCGCGGCCCGGCCGACGCCCACGGGAGCAGACCCAGCGTAGCTGACGACGACCGAATAGACCCCGTCGGCGGGCAGCGTCGCCTGCACGGTCGTGCCGGGGCCGTCGAGCAGCTTGCCGCCGGGATCCTGCAGGCGCAGCTCGACCGGCCCGTTGGAGCGCACGGTAAGCATCACCGCGGTGCCGGCCGTGCCGCGGAAGGTGTGTGTGGCGTTCGCACCCGGCTGGGCGGTGAGGGTGCCGCGCACCTGGCCGCCGCAGGCGAGCGCCGTCGCCTGGGCATCGGCGCTGAAGCCGCCCCCGAGCAGTTGCAGGAGCACGGCCGCGACGAGCATCGGCGCCAGGAGGCGCCAGGCGCCGCCCGCTGACCGTCGCCCGCGCGGGGCGGTGTGGCGGCCCGGTCGGGGTTGGCTGGACGGGCGCTTGCCCCGGTCGACGGCGGAATCAAGCAAGTGCCGCTCGCCGGCCCCTGTGAGGGGGGTCGGCCGAGCGCCGCAGCCTGGATTCGGCGTCTTCATCGATACTCTCCCTGGCGGCATGCGGGGGCAACGCGCGCCGGCCGAGTAATCGCCTGTTCCCGATCCAACCTCTGTCGCGCCGGTGTTCACCCCCTAGCCTAGCACCCCCTGTCAAGCCGAAACCCGACAAAGACTCGGCATCATCTCGCAGGTTGCGAGGAGCTCGCCGAGCACCCGGTCACGCGCGTTGCGGTCGCGATAGACCGCCGACAGCAGGAGGAGGAGCGCGTCGCCGCGGCGCACTGGGTTGGGCCCGCGGGCCAGCCGGGTCAGCAGGCGGTCCACGCTGCTGG
>JBHOQZ010000638.1:0-2681 GCA_042408635.1 Chloroflexota bacterium | reverse complement strand
AGGGGCGACCGCGGCGGGGTCGAGCCGGCGAAGGCGCCGATCGCGGACCAGACGGCCGCCTCGCGCGCGGTCTCGATCTCGGCCACCTCACCGCCGGCCTCGCGCAGCAGATCGCCGACGCGTCCGAGGTGGTGGCGCTGCGCCAGCTCGAACCCCTCGGTGCGCGCGAGCAGCAGCGTGCCGCCGGCCGGGTCGAGCTCCTCGAGCGCGGTGGACGGGGGCACGAGCGCGAGCTGGCTCGGCACGTAGGGCGAGCGCAACAGGTGCAGCGTTGCCGCCTGCGCCGCTTCGATCGAGGGGAAGCGGGCCAGCAGCGTGCCGTACCGCTCGGGGATCGGGTGGAGCTTGAAGCTGGCCTCGACAATCACCGCGAGCGTGCCCAGCGAGCCGATGTAGAGCTTGTGCAGGTCGTAGCCGGCCACGTTCTTGACGACCTTGCCGCCGCTGCGGGTGAGCGTGCCGGCGGGCTCAGCCACGCGCACGCCGATCAGGAGGTCGCGCGCCGAGCCATACTTGAGCCGGAGCGGACCGCCGGCGTTGGTCGCCAGGATGCCGCCGATCGTAGCGCGCTCGGCGTCGGGCGGGTCGAGCGCAAGCATCTGCCCGTCCTTCGCCAGCTCGCGCTGGAGGACGGCCAGCCGGGTGCCCGCGCCGACCGTGACCGTGAGGTCGGCCGGGTTGTACTCGAGGATGCCGGCGAGCGCCGCGAGGTCTAGCGCCACGTCGTAGGCGCGCGGTGGGCTGCCCAGGCCAAGCCCGGTGCCGCCGCCGATCGGAGCGGTGGCGGCGCCCGCCTCGGCCAGCCCGCGCAGGCACTCTGCCACCGCCTCGGCGCTGCCCGGCGCCTGGACCAGCTCGGGCAGCCGACCGTCGATCGCGGGAGCGGCCCGTCCGTCGGCGGCGCCGACCGCTACCGGCGTGGCGCGTGCGGGAACAGATGTGGCGGGGCCGAGCCGGCCCGCCGTGGGTGCCGGGGAAGGATGGGCGTCCATGGCGCTCACCAGCCGAAGGTGCGGCCGCGGTGGCTGACCGGGTTGATGCAGCGGCCGGGTGTCGGGAAGATCTTGTCGGGGTTGCAGAGGTCGTGCGGGTCGAACACGGCGCGCACCTCGCGCATGGTGCGCAGGTCCGCCTCGCCGAAGATCAGGTCCATCAGGTCGCGCTTCTCGACGCCGATGCCGTGCTCGCCGGTGAGCGAGCCGCCGACCTCGGCGCAGACGCGCAGGATGTCGGCGCCGGCCCGGCGTACCCGCTCCGTCTCCTCCGGGTCGGTGGCGTCGAACAAGAGGAGGGGATGGAGGTTGCCGTCGCCCGCGTGGAAGACATTGGCGACGCGCAGGTCGTAGCGCGAGGCGATCTCGGCGATCCGTGCCAGCACCGGCGCGATCGCGCTGCGCGGCACCACCCCGTCCATCGTGTAGTAGTCCGGGCTGATCCGCCCGATGGCGCCGAACGCCCCCTTGCGCCCCTTCCAGAGCAATTGCCGCTCGGCCTCGGATCGGGCCACGCGCACCTCGAGCGCGCCCGCCTGGCGGCAGATGTCGGCGATCCGCTCGGCCAGCTCGGTCAGCCCCTGAGCGAATCCCTCGACCTCGAGCAGGAGGACGGCGCCCGCGTCGAGCGGGTAGCCGGCGTGGGTGGCGGCCTCGACGGCCTGGATGACGGGGTTGTCCATCATCTCAATGGCGGCCGGGACGATCCGCGCCGCGATGATCCCCGAGACCGCGTTGCCCGCCGCCTCGACCGTGGGGAAGATGGCGAGCAGCGTCTTGACCTCCTCGGGCAGCGGCACCAGGCGCACGATGACCTTGGTCACGATCCCGAGCGTCCCCTCGCTGCCCACCAGCAGGCCGGTCAGGTCGTAGCCGGGGGTGTCGAGCGCCTTGCCGCCAGTCTGGACGATCTCGCCGTCCGGCAGCACGACCTCGAGGCCGAGGACGTGGTTGGTGGTGACGCCGTAGGCGAGGGTGTGCGGTCCGCCGGAGTTCTCGCCGACGTTGCCGCCGATCGTGCACGCCTTCTGGCTGCTGGGGTCGGGCACGAAGTAGAGGCCGAGCGGCGCCACGTGCTGGCTCAGGTGGAGGTTGACGAGCCCCGGCTCGACGACCGCGCGCAGGTTCTCGACGTCGACCTCGAGGATGCGCGTCATGCGCGCGAGCGAGACGACGATGCCGCCGCGCACCGGCACGCAGCCTCCCGAGAGGCCGGTGCCCGCGCCGCGCGCCGTGTAGGGCACCTGCTCCTGCACGCAGAACCGGACGATGGCGCTCACCTGCTCGGCCGAGTCGGGGAAGACGACCGCCTCGGGCAGCGCCGTGTCGATCGAGCCGTCGTACTGGTAGAGGCGCAGGTCGTAGGGCTCCCAGAGCACGGCCCGCTCGCCCACGATCGCGGCGAGCCGGCGGGCCAGCTCCGGCATCGGCCGCGCCGGGGCGTTCCCGTCGGCGCGGCGGCGGCTCAGCAGGCGCATCCTCCCCCTCCAGAACGCTTCACCACAGGTTCACGGTCCGCTCGTTCGGCAGCATAGCCAGGGCGCGGTCTACGCCCACCCGATCCCACCCAGGGCAGGGCGGCGACGTGCCCATCCTACCACGTCGGGGCGGGCGGACGGGCTGCCGGGCGACGCTGCCGCCCGGAGCGCGGCGCGGATTGGAGTGGGTAGCCCATTTGGGGGAGAATAG
>JBHOQZ010000637.1:0-3032 GCA_042408635.1 Chloroflexota bacterium | reverse complement strand
GCAACCCGGGCCCGATCCGCCTCCCCTGGGCAGATCACGGGGTGCGAATTGGCGCTGCGCTCCGGTCGCTTGCCCACGAGCCTGCCTCGTGTCGACGCACCCCGGCCCGCGCATCGACACCCAGCAGCCGGATTATATGTCCGCGCCGCTACCGTGTCAACGCGATCATTGCGCGGTGTAATCCGGGCCCGGCCGGCGCTCGCCCAGTTGGAGCCGCCCGAGTTGGTCGGTGACCAACGGCGCACTCGGGTGTTGACGCAACGTCGTCTTGCCGCGGTCGCGGCGGCTGGTCATAATGGCGCCGATGGCCGATCTTGCGACCGGTGCGACCGAGGCGGTCGAAGGACGCCCCCTTGCCCCCAATGCTGGGGGGAGCGGCAGGGAGGCTGAGGCGGCAAGCTTTCCGGCGAGCGATGCTGACGGCAGTGGGGACGCGCCCAGGGCGTCGGGCAGGAGTGCTCCGGGTCGCCTTGAGACGATGCGGGCGGGGGCGAGGCCGGCCGCCGGTGTCGCCCCACACGGAACCATCCCACGGGGCGGGGGGAGCGCGCGGCGGGCGGGGGAGCGGCCGACAGAGGTCGGGCCGGAAACCCGGGGGGACGCCGGGGCGGCCCGGTCGTCGGCCGATCGGTGGGTGCGCCCGGTGGTGCTGGGGATCACGCTGCTCGGGTTCGCGCTGCGGCTCCACCGGCTCACGTTCCAGCCGCTCTGGTGGGACGAGGGGATCAGCGTCTACCTGGCCGGACTGGACCCGGCCGCGCTCACCTGGGCAAAGAACCTCGACTTCGACGTCCACCCGCCGCTCTACGCGCTCGGTCTGCTCGCCTGGGGGCAGCTCGCCGGGCTGAGCGTCTTCTCGGTGCGCCTCTTCACGGTGCTCACCGCCACGCTCTGCCTGCCGCTGGCGTTCCAGCTCGCGCGGCGCTGGCTCGGAGCCGGCCCCGCCGCCGTGGCGACGCTGCTGGCCGCCTGCTCGCCCTTCCTGATCTACTACAGCCAGGAGGCGCGCATGTACGGGCTCGTGCCGGCGCTCGCGCTCGGCGCGCTCCTCCTCTGGACGCGGCTGGTGGCGCGCCTCGACGCCGGGCGCTCGCTCGGCCGGGCAGCGCCCGCCTGGGTGATCCTCAGCGCGGCCGGGCTCTACGCCTACTACTACACGCTCTGGCTGATCGTCGCCCAGGCGATCGCGGGCCTGCTGGGGCCACAGCCCCGGCGCCGCCTCGTCGTCTGGAGCGGCCTGCCGGCGCTGACGGGGCTGCTGTTCGCGCCCTGGGTCTACGGCCTGCTGACCACGCCTTCCGACTGGTGGGGCAACGGCGTGGGTCAGGCGCCGCCGCACGGTCTGGGGCCGATGCTCGAGGTGACATGGCTCGCCCTCAGCGTCGGCATCGCGGTCGTGCAACCCTACGCCGATCTGGTAGCGGGCCTGATGCTCGCGATCGCCGTCTTCGGGCTGGCGCTCGGGCCGTGGCGCGACCCCCCAGGGAGCCGGGTCCCTGGCCGGGCGCGCTGGCAGGCGCTCCTGCTCGGCGTCGTGCCGGTCGCGTGCAGCTTCGCGTTGCTGCAGGTGCGCGACTTCTACTTTCCGCGGCTCGTGCTGCCGGTTGCGTCCATCGTCTACACCTTCGTGGCGGCCGGTCTCGCCTACTTCGGGGCGCACCTGCGGGCGCTGGCGGCGCTCTTGCTCGCGGTCTGCCTCGTCGGAGATGCCGTCTCGCTCGGCAGCGCCTGGAGCACGCGCCGCACCGCCTTCGCGCCGGGCGACTACCTGACCGTGCTCGAGACGGTGCGCACCGAGCTCGGCCCGGGTGACACGGTGCTCTGCGCCCAGAGCTGGCAGTGCGGCTACGCCCTCGCCTACCTCGCGCCGGCCCGCCCGGCGATCCGCGCCGTCGAAGCGAGCTGGCTGCGCGAGGGGCGGCTCGAGCGGGAGGTCGAGGAGCTTGCCGCGGCGCACCGGCGCCTCTGGGTGCTCACCTGGTCGCCCGAGCGGACCTGGGATCACCTGGAGGTCGAGCGCGCCGTCGGGCGGGTGCTGCGCCTGGCGCTGGTAGACCAGCAGGGCGATACGCGCGCGGCGCTCTTCGCCGCCGGCGGCGTCGAGCGGTTCGTCCCGGCGTCGGTCGGGCTGTGCCCGGCCGACATCCCCTTCGGCGACGCCTTCCGGCTCGTCGGCTACCGGGTCGAGCCGGCCGACCGGGTGCGGGCGGGCGGCTCGCTCGCGGTAACGCTCGCCTGGGAGACGGTCGCCCAGCCGCCGGGCGACCTGACGGTGTTCAACCAGCTCCTCACCGACCGCGAGCAGATTGTGGCGCAGCGCGACGCGCCCCCGCTCGCGCCGACGGTGCACTTCGCCGACGGCCGCACAGGGATCGTGCCGACCCTGCCACGAACTGGTGGCGGTCCGGCCTGGTCGTCGTCGACCGCTACACCGTCGACGTGCCGGCGGACGCGCCCGCCGGCACGGCCAACCTCGTCGTCGGGCTCTACGATCCGCGCACGGGCGAGCGGCTTCCGGCCCCCGGTGGCGACTTCACCACCCTCGCCACCCTCGACGTGCGCCGGTAGAGCCTCGACCGCGCAGGCAGCCGGTTTGCCGCCGGGGGCCGCCCGGCCCTGTCCCGGCTTCGGCCGGCCGATCGGGCTGGCGATCATGTCGACACTGCCCATCAGCCGCCCGACCGGGCGGCGGTTCTACGGCGTGTGCAGCCGCAGGGCAAGGTCGACCACGCCCGAGAGGAGCGGCACCAGGAGCGCCGCGCCGAGCAGGGCGAGGACGCCGCGCCGCGTCGGCCGGATCAGCACGGCATGGACGCGCTCGCCCACCGCACTGCCCAGGGCGGCCGCGACCCCGGCCACCGGCAGCAGCAACCAGCCTACCTCCCCGGGGCGCCAGACGGCGCAGACGCCGATCCCGAACACCACGCCGGCCAGCGCCCAGGCGAGGCGGTCGCCCCCGCGTGCGCCGCGCGCGAGGCGGGCCAGCCCCAGGTAGGCCAGCGCCATGGGCAGGAGCGGCAGCGGCAGCCAGG
>JBHOQZ010000633.1:0-4601 GCA_042408635.1 Chloroflexota bacterium | reverse complement strand
GCTGGCTGGTGCCGCTCCTGTTGGGCGGCATCGGCGTCTGGCTGGTCGTCACCTCGGCGCAGGGGTTGCGCGGGGGCGGCCGCACCGTCTACTGGCGCGGGCAGCGCATCCAGCTCGAGGACAGCACGCGCACGGAGCGCCTGGCGCGCTCGGTCTTCGCGATCGCGCTCGGCTCCGGCCTGATCCTCTTCGCCACCTGGTATCTGCTCCTGCGCTGAGCGCGGGCCCCCTGGCCCCCAAGGCTGGGGGGCTCGCTCAGGCGGGGACGGGGCTGGGGGCGACGAGGGCGTCCCAGCGCTCGCGCGCGAGATCGACAAGCAGGCCCACGTCCTCACCGAGGACGTAGCCCTGGGCCACGAGGGCCTCGGCGGCGGCGCGGACCCGCACCAGGTAGTCATCGCGGTCGCGGTAGCGCTCCTCGACGGCGGGACGCGGGTCGCCAGCCTGCTCGCCGGCCGCGCGGGTCGGCGCGAAGGGCAGCGTCGTGCCCTGCATGGAGATGATCTGGCCGGCGCCGCCCGTCCGAGGGTCGCGGGTGTTCCAGCCGGTGTGGGTGGCGATCGGCACGGTCAGGTCGGGCAGGCGCACCCCGCCGGTCTCGTTGCCGTCGGCGTCGACCGCCGAGACGTAGGTCGGGTAGGCGGCGCCGCGCTCCGCCGGCCAGCGGCCGATGCCGCGGTCGGCGTCGGGGCCGAGGTCGACGCGGCGCATCACCGGCAGCCGCTCGGGGTCGGGCAGCGTGAGGCCGGGGAGGCCGCGGTAGGCGTCGAGCGCGGCGCGGGCCGGGATGGCGGTGCCGTCGGCCAGGCGCGGGAAGCGGCTCGGGGGTGGCTCGACACCCTCGCTCACCCAGCGGTCGAGGTTGACGAGCGCGGCGCGCAGGAACGGGACGTAGTCGACGGCGTTGAAGCCGTGGAGGCCGCGTTGCCCCGTCGCGTCGACGTGCGGCAGCGGGACGACGCCCGGCCCGTGCTGGGTGCTCGCGAAGAGGTAGTTGCGCGTGCCCGCCGGCGGCTCGACATCGCGCGCGCCGGCCAGGTCGGTGTGCATGAGCGAGCAGTCGCCACGCCAGTACTCGGCCGAGGTGTTGATGGTGACGATCTTCGGCAATCCCCCCAGCCGCCGCTGCCGGGCCAGCAGCCCCGGCACGACCTCACCTGTCGCCGGGTCGGGGAGGTCGTCGTCGGCGAAGGGGGGTAGGTGGCCGAAACCGGGCGTCGACTGCACGCTCGGCTGACCGAAGCGCTGGTTGAACTCGCCCCGGCGCGCCCCCGGCACGTGCGGGATGACGCCGTCGAAGACCTGGCGGCCGGCCTCGTCGAGGTTGAGGCCGAGGTGGAGGAAGTGGCGCAGGAAGCGGCCGCTCTGCGACATGCCGAAACCGTAGGTGCGCTCGATCTCGCCGGCGCAGGGGTTGCCGGCAGCGGCATCGGCGTGGTGGAGGAAGGCGACGGTGTCGCGCACCGCCAGCAGCCCCGTGCCCACCACCGGCGCGATCGCCGGGCGATAGATCACGTCGTAGAGGCGCCCCGGCTCGAAGCCGCCCTCGAGCCAGACGTGCGCCGCGTCGGGCACGGGGCGGCCGCCCTCGTCGCGGGCGAAGCGCCAGCGCGAGCGCGGGATCTCGGTCGCCGGGCCGTCGGCCCAGTCGCGCACGAGCAGGCGCGCGTTCGGGTCGTCGGGATCGAGCGCGGGGTAAGGGTGGTGGACGCGGTCGCAGAGGAGCCTGGCGGGCAGGCGCTCGTTGAGCTGGAAGCGCACCTGGACCTCGCCCGCGGGCGGCCGTCCATTCTCGGCTGCATAGGGTGGTTCGAGCCCCATCAGCGCGGGGCTGCGCACGACGTCCCACTGCCAGCCGCACCAGGCCACCGTCCAGCCATGGCGCATGAGGAAGCCGTCGCCGGGATCGATCCGCTCGGTGGGGACCGCCTCGGGCGCGGCGTGGTTGAAGTGGCGCGGCACGAGCTTGCGGCCCCGGTTGAGCACCTCGAAGAGGAGGCGGCCGTTGCCGCGGGCGCGGTCGCCGGGCCGCAGCAGGCAGAAATCGGCCCAGAAGTGGACCTGGCCGTCGGCCGCGCGCGGCGCGAGGTCGAGGTCGACGATCTGGCGGTTGGCCGCGTGGGTCGGATCGACCGCGAAGTGGATCGTGCCGTCGATCCGCTCGTAGGCGCCAACCTCCCCGAACGTCGCCCCGTCCGCGTAGAGCTGGCGCGAGGTGATCTCAAGCCGTGTAACCGCCATGATACTCCTCCCCTGCCGGTCCGCCGCGGCGCTGCCGCAGCCGAGAAGCTGCCGGCGCGTCCAGCGCCATCCTAGCACCCACCGTCGCGCCGCGCGCGGTCAATGCCGGCCGAGACCGCGTGCAGGAACGGGTAGATGCCTGCCGGCGCGGTGGCGGGTTGAAGGAAATCCGATCAAGCGGCCCCTAGCTTGACACCCAGGCTATCACTCACTACAGTTGAACCTCCGGGGGCATGGGGGCCGTCTTCAGGGGGCAGGACCCGACCACGCTCGACCCATCGAACCCCCAGGGGCATGGGGTCCGTGACATGCGTGGACGTGTCGTGTCGAGTGTGGTCGAGGTGGTGCCGTGAAAGCGCCGCGTGCTCTACGTCTCGTGTCCTTGCGCGCGCTGCTCAGCCTGATCCTCGTGGGTGGTGCCCTGCTGTTGGCCGCGGGTAGTGGTTCCGGCGCGGGCTCGGCCGGGCTGGTCGGCGTCGCACCGGCGCTCGACGAGCCGATCGTGGGGGGTGAGCCGGCGGCCTCGGCCGACCCCACCCGTGAGACAGCCGCCCAGACGGACGGCACGGCAGCGGCGCAGATCCAGCCGGGGCGACCGCCGCGGCCACCCCGGCATAAGCCCGGGTATCGCTCGAAGTCGTTCGCGTCGTCCTTGGGCACCGCGGCGCCGGGGCCGTTGACCGCGCCGGCGGTCAACCAGCTCCTCGCCACGGGTACCTACACCAATCCGCTCCAGGGCAACTACGTCATCATGCCGCAGCAGCAACTCGCGGTGCTCAACGCCTACGCGTCGGAGAGCAGCCAGGCCTACACCTCAACGCAGTTCTCGGGGTTCGACGTCAACCTCAATCCGATCACGTCGGGCTCGCCCTACACCGCCTCGATCATCCAGGGTGGAACCTGGCCGATCGCGCTCTCGGGCGCGGCCGCTGACGTGAACGCCGACTACGTCGACGAACTGGTGAGCGTCTGGAACGCGAACCAGGGCACGAGCAACGCGCCCTGCCTGGCGCCGCTCGTGCTCTCGCTGGCCTCGAACCTGTCGGTGACGGCGGCGGTGGGCGGCACGCCGTGCCAGACCAACGTGAAGGCGGCCACGGAATCGAGCACGTCGGTGCCCTATCAGCAGGCGGCGGTGCTCGCGGCGGGTAGCTTCTACAACGGGGCGGCCGCCGGTCAGGGCAAGCAGGTGGCGATGGCCTGGAACGGTAAGAACGGCAGCAGCGATGCCGTCTGCGTCGGCATCTGGGACAACGCTGTCGGCAGCCTGCAGCTCACCTTCCGCGGCAGCGACTGCTCGGCCAACTCCCCGATGCTCTCCGATCCGACAGGCGTGGGCAAGTCGATCGCGCCGCCAGTGGCGCTGGCGGCTGGTGATCTGAACGGGGACGGTTACGACGAGCTCGTGCTCGCCTGGGTCGAGTCGGGCGGGCAGGCAATCGCCATCAACCTCTACACCGTCAGCCCCAGTGGCGTGCCGCAGGTGAGCGCTTCGACCAAGATCGGGCAGAATCAGGGCTGGCCGAGCAACTGGTGTGCGATACTCAACTCGCCGCCATGCTATTACTACTCTGTCTCGGTAGCGCTGGGCGACTTCACGGGCGCCGGCGTCGATTCGATTGCGCTCTCCACCCAGATGGCGGTGGGCGTGCTCCTCTACACGCTCAGCGCCAGCAGCGACCTCACGAAGCTCAGCTTCGGCAACAGCGGCAATGGTCACGCGTCCGCGCAGGCAAACATCTGGGATAGCAACTTGGCGCCCTACGGGCCCCACTGGCAGAGCGGCCCGCAGCTCGTCGCGGCGCCGTTCGTTTATCAACCGGTCACCGCCCTGCCCGCGCCGCCCGTGAAGGATTACCTCGCGATCGTCTGGCCGTATGACGCCGACCAGTACTCGAACATGCACATGGCGATCGACTTCTACACGTTCAGCAACAGCCTCTCCCCCAGTTCGCTGACCCCGGGCGGCTACCAGACGGGGAAGGGCGAGTCGTTCAACGGCAGCGCCTCCCCGCCGGAGCCGTACCTGATCTCGGCGGCAGCGATCTGGAGCTGGCCGAGCGTAACGGCGCCCCGGCTAGCGATCACGATCACCGGGCCCAAGGCCAGCACCACCGAGGTCACCCTTTGGGAGCTGAGCGTGGACAGCAAGGGCAACGGCTCGGTCAAGCAGGTGGGCAGCTCGCCCAGCTTCAGCAAAACGCTCAATTGGGGCGGCATCGGGCTGATCAGCGGGGACTTCGCCGGCCAGAGCACGCGCGCCGTGCCGATCAGCGTCACTGGTGTGCCTGGGCTGGTGACGATCAATGGGGTGCTCCAGCGGCCGCCGACCCACATCGACGTGTTCCCCGACATCGGCG
>JBHOQZ010000631.1:0-2687 GCA_042408635.1 Chloroflexota bacterium | reverse complement strand
CCAGCAGGTCGGCGAACGTGCCCGCGACGATCGTCGCCACGACCAGCCGGCCCCCGTCGCGCACGATCTGCCGTCGTGTGTACCGCGCCTTCGCACCTGGTCTCCAGATGATCACGGCATTCCCCCTCCTCCGCCGGGCGTGGCCCCCGACGGCGGCCCGTCTCCGCCGTCAGGCCCCCCGGCGCGCGGCCTAGTCGTACCTGATCCGCGGATCGATCAGCGCATACGACATGTCGACGATGAAGTTGACGACGATGTAGGTGAGCGCGATGAAGAGCAGGATGCCCTGGACGAGCTTGAAGTCGTGGCTGAGGATGCCGTCGACGAGGACGCTGCCCAGCCCCTTGCGCGCGAAGACGATCTCGGTGATGACGGCGCCGCCCATCAGCCGGCCGAACTGCAGCCCCGAGAGCGTGACCGCCGGGATGAGCGCGTTGCGCAGCGCATGGGCGCGCAGCACGACCGACTCGCGCAGCCCCTTGGCCCGCGCGGTGACGATGTACTCCTGGTTCAGCACCTCCAGCATCGAGGAGCGCACCAGCCGCGCGATCGTGCCGGCCGACGAGACCGAGATCGCGAAGGCAGGCAGCACCAGGTGGGCCGGCGTGCCCTGCCCGGTGGCCGGGAACCAGCCGAGTTGCAGCGAGAACAGGAGCACGAGCAGGAGCGCCAGCCAGAAGTACGGCATCGAGACGCCGAAAAGCGAGACGACCATCGTCAGGCTGTCGATCCAGGTCGCGTGCTTTGCCGCCGCGATCAGGCCGAGCAGCAGCCCGAACAGCATCGAGAAGAACAGCCCGACGATCGTCAGCTCGAAGGTGTAGGGGAGGTTGTCGGCGATGATCTCGCTGACCGGCCGCTTCAGGAAGATCGAGCGACCCAGATCCCCCTGGAGCGCGTTCCAGAGGTAGCTGACGTACTGGACCGGCAGCGGCTGGTCGAGGCCAAGCTGCCGCCGCAGCTCCTGGACCTGCGCCTCCGAGGGCGGCTCGCCCTGCGAGAGCGCGAAGAGGTACTGCACCGGGTCGCCCGGCAGCAGGTGCAGCATCATGAACGTGAGCAGCGAGACGCCGAACAGCACCACGACCGCCGAGAGCGCGCGCTGCTGGAGGTAGCTGGCCATCACGGCCTCCGTCGACGACCGACCGCCACCGTGGACCCCGCGGGCAGCGGGCGCGATCCCGCCGCCCGAGCGCCCCCATTCTGCCACATGGCGCGGCGGCGTGTACAGCGTGTACAAACACCCGTTGCGCCAGCGCCGAACCGACCCCGGCGCCGGCAGACTCGCCCGGCCGCGTGGTGCGGGCCCCGGACCGTCCCGTCAGGGCGGGGTGGCGGTTCAGGCGCCGAGCTCGGCCAGCGTGGCCCGCGCGTCGGCGCTCGCCTGCGCGAGCGCGTGGCCGACGCGGTTGCGCTCGCGCAGGAGCGTCGTGTAGAGCGCGGGGTAGGCGGGCGTGGTCGGGTCGAGCGTGGCGAGCCCGCGGCCGCGCTGGAGGCCGGGGAAGTAGCGCGGCTGGAACGGCGGCTCGCCCGGCAGCGGGTAGCGCACCGGCGGACCGGGGATCGCGCCGCGCAGGTCCTGGTCGTAGAGGCCGGCGATCGTGAAGAAGACCGGGTCGAGGTAGCGGCTCAGCCGCATCAGCCCCCACCAATCCCGTCCAACCGACGGGCTGAGCGCCTCCTCTGTTAGCACCTCGTGTAGAAGGCAGAGCTGCTCCCCCGTCAGCCCCCTGGATTGGGTGGGCGGGGGCCGGCCATGTGCCCGCTTGCGCGTGGCGAGCTGCCATGGCAGAGCGGGCCCCCATTAAGCCCCCAGAATTAGGGGGTGGGGGGGGCCGCCGGCAGCCTGGAGGCGCTATGCTATACTGAGCCTGCAGGCAGGACGGGTGGAAGGATGGGGTGAGGGTGCGCCATTTTCTGAGCGTGGGCGATCTGCGCCCCGAGGATGCCGTCGCGATTCTCGACCTGGCGACGCGGCTCAAGCGCGACTTCAAGGCAGGTCGGCGCGAGCGGCTCTTTGAGGGGCGCATCCTCGGTATGCTCTTCGAAAAGCCCAGCCTGCGCACCCGCGGCTCCTTCGAGGCCGCCATGCTCCAGGGCGGCGGCGATGCCATGTACCTCTCGCCCGCCGAGATCGGCCTCGGCCAGCGCGAGAGCGTGCCCGACGTCGCCCGCGTCCTCTCACGCTACGTCGACATCATCATGGCGCGCACCTTCGCCCATGCCACCGTCGTCACCCTGGCCGAGTGGGCCACCGTCCCGGTCATCAACGGCCTCTCGGACGACGAGCACCCCTGCCAGGCGCTGGCCGACCTGCTCACCATCCAGGAGGCGCGCGGCAGCATCACCGGCGCCCGCGTCGCCTTCATCGGCGACAGCAACAACAACGTCGCCCGCTCGCTCACGCTCGGGTGCGCGCTGTTCGGCGCCGACGTCGCGCTCGCCAGCCCACCCGGCTACCACCCCGACGCCCGCTTCCTCGAGCGGGTGCGCGCGGTGGCCGACGCGGCCGCGACGATCTTCGGCCACGCGGGCTCGGTCGAGCTCTACGAGCGGCCCGAGGCGGCCGTGGCGGCGGCCGACTTCATCTATACCGACGTCTGGACCAGCATGGGCCAGGAGGCGGAGCGCGCCGAGCGCATGGTGCGCTTCCAGGGCTACCAGGTGAACGACGCCTTGCTCGAGCG
>JBHOQZ010000623.1:0-2257 GCA_042408635.1 Chloroflexota bacterium | reverse complement strand
GGTGGGGCCGGAGACGTACCGGCTGACACGGCACGTGGTCGAGTACGGGCCGGTGGAGTATCTGACGTTGAAGGGGAAGGCCGAGCCCTTCCCCACCTACTGCGTCCTGGGCATCAGGGACCGGCCGTTGCCGGCACGCGGCTGGAGCGGCGCCGCCTCCCCGCTGGTCGGCCGCCGTGCCGAGCTGGCCCGGCTACGGGCCGCGGTCGAGCGTGCGCTGGCGGGAGAGGGCGGGATCGTCCGCCTCTCGGGCGAGCCGGGCTCGGGCAAGTCGCGCCTGCTGAGCGAGCTGCGCGCGGCCATCGACCGCGCCGCTCCCATCGACCCGAGCGCCGAGGCCGAGCCGGACGGGCCCGGGGCTCCTCCCGCACCGACGGCACCCCTCGCGGTGGAAGGGCCGCTCGCTGCGGCCGGGCAGCCGGCGGCGGCCGGTGCCGGGTGGTCGGCGGTCGACGCGCGGCCGGCCGGAGCCCGCTGGGCGGTCGGCCGCTGCTACAGCTACCGCCAGCAGACACCCTACGCGGCGCTGGCCGAGCTGCTGCACGAGCTCTTCCCGTCCAGCCCCGGGGGCGCCGGGGTCATCGAGGGAGTGCGCTCGCTCCTGGCGGCCTCGCGCGCGCGTGCCGGGCTTGCCCCGGCGACGATCGAGCGCGGCCTGGCGCTGCTGGCCGAGCTGCTGGGCGAGGGGAGTGCCCCGGCCGGCGGGTTCGACGTGGCGGTCGCCGGGCTCTCGCCCCGGGATCGACGCGATCTGCTTGCCCAGTTCCTCCGATTGCTGGCCGCCGCGCTGACCGAATCGGCGCCCCTGGTGCTCGCCGTCGAGGACGCGCACTGGCTCGACGCCGCCAGCGCCGACGTGCTGGGCGAGCTGCTGCCGCTGCTGGCCGCGCGCGCACGGAGCGCCTATCCCCACGGCGCACCGCGGCCGGAAGCCGACGACCTGGTGCATGCCTCGGCGCCGGACCGAGCCGGGCTGCCCCGGGGGGCGACCGGCGGCGAGAGGCCCGAGCCGGGCGCGCGCGGGGCACCGCTCTGCGTGCTGTTCACGCACCGGCCGGAGTGGACGCCCGACTGGCACCTGCCCGGCCTGGTCGAGCACATCGCGCTCGGCCGCCTCTCCGACGACGAGGCGCGGCAGCTCGCCCGCTCCCTCCTGGCGCGGCACGGTCTGCCCGCCGACCTGGTCGAGCCGATCGTCGAGCGGGCCGGGGGCAACCCCTTCTTCGTGGAAGAGCTGGTGCGCGCCGCGGCGGAGGCGGGGCCGCCCGAGGCGCGCGGCGATGAGGCGCCGGGCGCGAGCCCGACCGCGCCCACCGGTGGCCCGGTGGTGCACACCGGCGCGGCCCAGTCGTCAGGACGAGCGCGGGCGGAGCATCTGCCGACGACGGTGCAGGAGGTGGTGCTGGCGCGCGTCGACCGCCTCGAGCCGGGCGCGCGCGCCGTGCTCCAGGCCGGCGCGGTGGTCGGGCGACGCGTGCCCGAGGTGGTGCTGACCGCGCTGGCGGACGACTGGCTCGGCCTGCCCCGGCCCGAGCTCGGGCGCGCGCTCACCCTGCTCCAGCAGCAGCAGTTCGTCGAGGAGGAGTGGAGCGCCGCCGGCCGCGCCTGGCAGTTCAGCCACGCCCTGACGCAGGAGGCGATCTACGAGTCGCTCTTGCTCGCCCGGCGGCGGCGGCTGCACGGGCTGGTGGGTGCGGTCATCGAACGGCTGTACGGCACCACCGAGGCGATCGAGCTCCACCTCGAAGACCTCGCCCACCACTTCAGCCTCGCCGAGGACCGCCTGCCCGAGCGGGAGAAGGCGATCCGCTACCTGATGCGCGCCGGCGCCCGCGCCGCCCGGCTCGGGGCGACGGGTGAGGCCGCCGCCTACTACAAGCGCGCGGTCGACCGACTGCGCCGCGCGGGTACGCTGGCCGACGAGGCAGAGCGGCTGCGCTGCCTGGTGGACGCCCTCGACGGGTTGGGCGAGGCGAACATCGACCGCAGCCGCTACCAGGCGGCCGAGGAGGCGTATTGCGAGGCGCTCGGCCTGGTCGGGATTGCGCCGCCCGACGCCGTCGGCGCCTTCGGCGGGGAGGCTGCCGCGCGCCTGGCGACGCTGGAGAGCGCCCAGCTCGCCCGCTGCGCCGATCTGCTCAAGAGCCTCGGGTTGACGTGGTACCACCGCAGCGACTGGGCCCGCGCCTGCGCCGTCTATCGCTCGGCGGCCGAGCTCGTGGCGGCGCGCGCCGACCCGGCCGCCGGGGCCGCCCCG
>JBHOQZ010000622.1:0-7165 GCA_042408635.1 Chloroflexota bacterium | reverse complement strand
GCACGCCAGGGCCCGGGTTGCCTCGGCCAGCCTGGCCGCCGCCGCGTCGCGCGTGGCCTCGAGGGCGGTGAGCGCCGCGTTGGAGAGGTCGCCCAGGTCGGCCAGGCTGGCCTTCAGCTCGATCTGCCGGGCGGCGGCGGTGCCCGCGCGCGCCCTGGCGCGGGTGGAGAGGTTGGAATAGGCGCTCAGATCGACCAGCTTCGCGTAGCGTTCGATCCGGTCGCTGGCGGTGCCCTCAAGGAAGCAGGCGGTCTCGTTCTGGCGCAGCAGCACCGCCGAGCGGAAGAGGTCCTCGCGCGGCAGCCGGTCTTTGAGCCACTTCCACGCGTCCTGGACGCCCGAACCGACGTTCACCGACTGCCAGCAGCCGACCTCCTCCGCCCAGCGGTCGACGCGGCCTCCGCGGTTGCCCCCCTTCGCCTCGATCGTGTGGCTGATGCGGTAGCGCGCATCGCCCAGGCGGATCACGACCTCGACCTGCGCCCGCGTCTGGCCCTGCTTGACCAGCAGGGCGGTGTGCTGGGCGCCGGCGCGGTGGCGGCCGTAGAGCGCGTATTCGAGCGCATCGAACAGGGCCGACTTGCCCGAGCCGTTCTCGCCGCAGATCAGCCAGAGCGGCGCGTCGGCGAAGTCGACGCGGCTGTCGGCGTGGCTGAGGAAGTTGCGCACCGCGATCGACTCGACGATCATGCCAGCCCCCGCTCCATGCGTCGTCCTCCAGCTAGCCCGGGCCGCCCGGCTCGGCCGCCGCCTCGCTCCAGAGCGCGTCGAAGGCGGCCTGGAGCCGCTCGCGGCGCCGCGGCTCCTCGCCGAACGCGCGCGCCAGGTAGTCGCGCACCACGGCGGGCACGTCGTGCGGGTCGAGCTCGGCCGCGCCCCGCTCGGCCGGCGCGATCTCCGGGACGAGGAAGGTGACGTGCAGGCGCGGCGCGACGGTGCGGATCGCCCCTTCGAGCGCGGCGTAGCGGTGGGCCGGCACGTCGGCGATCGTCACCTCGCCCAGCGGATCGTGGCCGGGCGGCAGCTCGGCGCAGAGCGCCGCCACCGCGTCTTCCCCGCGCAGCTCGCGCCGGATGAACGGCGTGCAGCCGGCGAGCGGGATCGGCTCGACCTCGGCCACCCCGCCCGGCCGATCGGGCAGCGTGACCAGGAGCACCCCCGGCGTGTAGTCGCGCTCGCCCAGGTCGAGGCGATCGGGCGCGCCGGCGTACCAGGTCGGCTTGGCGGCGCCGCGCACGGCCTGACCCAGATGGATGTGGCCGAGCGCGTTGTACGCGGTGTAGTGGGGCAGCCGGTCGGGGTCGAGCCGGAGCTCGCGGTGGTAGCCCGCCTCGACCTCGATCTCCGGGGAAAGGCTCGCGCCGGTGACGTGGATGTGGCCGGCGAAGATCGCCTGGCGGGTGCGGTCGATCTGACCGCCCAGCCGCTCGACCTTGAGCGCGAGCTGGCCGATCAACCCGACCACCTGCTCATCGGGCGTCACGGTCGGGTCGAGCGCCGCGAGCTGGAGCCGCCCCGGCTCGAGGTAGGGCAGCGCCACGATCTGGAGCGGCAGGCCGGGCACGGGGTACACCCGCGGCAGGTCGGCAACCACGAGCGGCCACCGCCCCGTGCCGCCCGCCTCGGCCACCAGCAGTCGCAAGAGCTGGAAGAAGTCGAACGGATCGTGGTTGCCGCGCAGCAGGCAGACGGCGCGGCCGCGCTCGAGGTGGGGGCGCATCTGCTCCAGCAGCTCCCGGGCGACGGTGGCGTGGCCCCGCTCCGGCCGATCGGCGAAGACGTCGCCCGCCACCAGCAGCAGATCGACGGCGTGGCGGTCGCAGAGCTCGAGGATCTCGGCGAGCACGCGCCGCTGATCGGCGCGGCGCGAGTGGCCGCGCCAGCGCAGGCCCAGGTGCAGGTCGGCCGTGTGGAGCAGCTTCACCGCCCTACTCGTCGCGCTCGTTGAGCTCGAAGATCGCGTCCGGCGCGCGGCCGTCGCGGCCGCCGTCGGTGAGCGTCGGATACCGGTCGGGGTCGACCGCCTCCGATCGCTTCATCGCCCAGGCGGGGAAGGGCACGACCACGTTCATCCAGCCGCGGCCGGTCAGCACCAGCTTCTCGTCGGGCTGGAGGACGAGCGCGCGCGACTTCTGCGCCGGGGTGAGCAGGTGCGACCAGGCGCCCGACTCGAGCTCGACCGGGCTGGTGGCGCCCAGCGCCTTGACCTCGCTGTTGCCGAAGATCGTCTCCGAGACCTTGTTCGCCTGCTGCTGGGCACCGAGCAGGATGATCCCCTGGCTGCGCAGTTGCGCGGCCACGTGCTCGAAGAGGCGGGTGATGGCATCGCGCCCGCCGCGCGGCGCGTAGATCCCCAGCTCGTCGAGCACGAGGAAGTAGACCTGGCCCCGCACCCGCCGCTCGCCCATCTGGTGCGCCTTCACCTGGTCGAGCACGGCCGCCACCACGAAGCGGCGCAGCTCGGTCGGCAGGCCCGCGATGTCGATCACCACCGGGTCGGTGGTGCCGTCAGCCAGCACGTGCAGCGGCCGGCCCCGCCCCGGCCCGGCGTCGAAGATCGGCGCGCCCTCGCGCCCCAGCACGAGCCCGAGGCGGCTGAGCAGGGCGCGGCAGGTGCCGAAGGCGTGCACACCGTGGTCGCGCACCGGGTGGGTGCGGTCGCGCAGCGCGGCATGCAGCCACTCGCGCAGCTCGGCGAACGACTGCGGCGCCTCCCCGGCCGGGCGCAGCCGCAGGCCGGCTGGGTGATCGCGGTCGGCGGGGCAGTCCTCGGCGATCAGGTCGAGGACGTGGTCGACCAGCGCCCCGAACGGCTCGCTCGTCTGCGACTCGTCGGAGAAGAGGTAGGTCCAGAGCCCGAAGCGCACCACATCCGCCAGCGTCCAGTCGTAGGGGCGGGTCTGGCGCGCGGCCTCGACGGCGCGCAGCACGCGCGGCTCGGCGCGGTTGCCCGGTCGGCAGGGCGCGTGGAACTCGGCCGCGGTGAAGGGCCGCGGCTCGAGGCCGACCTCGGCCCAGAGCTGCCGCCGCTCGGCAGTCAGGTGGCGGTTGGGCAGGTCGATGTAGAGCAGGTCGTTGCCCTTGACGTTGAAGACGATCGGGCGGACGCTGAACGGCTCGCGGTCGGGGTTGCCGTCGTCGAGGCGCTGGGCGGCGTCGATGAGCGAGCGCACGACGAACAGCAGGAAGCTCGACTTGGTGGCGCGCCCGGCCTGGCCGGTCACGTTGAGGTGGCCGGCGCGGTCGCCGGCGAGGTCGCGCAGGTCGATCAGGGCGGTACCGACCCTGGCGGAGCCGCCGTTGCGCAGGAGCCCGATCGGCAGGCCCCAGTCGGCGCCCGTCACCTCGTCGCGCATGGCGTCGTAGCCGTAGGCGGCCTCGGCCTCGGCGCGCCCGCCCAGCCAGACCGGGCTCTGCTCGAGGGGCGGGGTGAGGATGGGCGGCCGGGTGCGCAGGATCGTGGCGGCGGCGTAGGTGATGCCGTCGGCGGCGAACGGCGGCTGAAACGAGAGGTCGCCGTCGAAGGTGTCGACCTCCTCGTCCATGCTTTGGCGCCGACTGCGGCGGTAGACCTCCTCGACCACGCCGTGGAAGACGATGGGGCGGCCGCCGATCGTGCACTCGGTGCGCACGAGCTGCGTCTTCTCGATCAGCACCTGCCGCGGCACCCAGAAGAAGAAGCGGTCGGTGGTCGCCTCGTGGCGCGGCGGGGAGGCAACCCGGCCGATCAGTGCGCCGACCTCGAGCGCGGCCCCACCCTCGGCCTCCAGGCCCGACCCGAGCGCGGCGTCGGGCTCGCGCCAGGCGTCGACCATCGCCTCGGGGTCGACGTCGGCGTGGCCGTTGGCCTCGGGCAGCGCCGCGCCCCAGCCGGCCCAGCGGCGCGCCGCCGGGTCGGGGTCGGCGTCGGCATCGGCGCCGGGGGACCCATCCCGCCCCCAGGGATCGTGCTCGGACATCGCCATGGGTGCTCCTCTCCTTGCGGGTGGCAGGCCTCGCCCTCAGAGGCCGGCGAGGCGGTAGAAGCGGTTGACGAGCGACCGCGGCGCGGCGAAGAGCGCGCCGAGCAGCTGCTCGGCGCGCACGATCGGGTGGAGCGAGACGGCCGCACGGGCATAGGTCACCTGGAGGCTGCGGTAGGCGCAGATCAGCCGCGAGAGCCGATCGGCGTAGGCGATTCGCTCGCCCTCGGAGCGGCGCTCGAACCAGCGGCGCGGCAGCTCGATGCGCACCACACCCCAGCTGGGCAGCGAGCGGCGGGCGCCGGCCAGGCGCAGGTACCAGGAGATGACCGGCAGCTTCACCGCGGGCAGGGCGAACAAGGGCGTGCGCTCCCACGGTTCGAGCCGGTAGACGAGCTGCAACCCCTCGGCGTGGAGGTAGTTGCGCAGATGCGTCTTGACCACGCCGGCGATCGGCGATTCGGCCTGGTCGAAGCCGCCGACGCGCGTCTCGAGCAGGCCGTCGATCACGGTCGGCACGTCGGGCGCGCGCGCGATCAGCGCCTCCTCGAGCAGCTCCATCTCGGTGCGCGAGCGCGTCTGGGCGGCCCGGCGCATCTCCTCGAAGTCGTAGCTGAGGCGGCCGTGCGGCGGCAGCGCCGGCAGCAGGCGAAAGCCGCGCGCCTGTAGCGCCTCGGCCAGGCTCTCGACCTCGTGCCAGGGGAAGGGGTCGACCACCATTGAGACGACGCGCTCGATGGCGTAGCCCGTGCGCTGGCAGACACCCGCCTCGACCCCCACGCTCACCGCCCCGATCTGGGAGAGGCGCACCGGCACGGGGTAGCCGCCGGGGGCGCGCAGCCAGGCGACCGTCTCGCCCAGGTCGCGCCCGTCGATGAAGCGGCGTGGCCGCTCCGCCCAGCTCTCGGGCGCCCAGCCGGGCGACGGCGCGACCGAGCGCGCCTGCCAGCGGTCGAGGTCGACCTCGTAGTCGAGCACCACGCCGTCGCCGCCGGGCTCCTCCTCCGTCGGCGGGTCGAGGAGGGGCGGCTGCGGCGGGTAGTGCGGCGTGCGGTACCCCTCGTAGAGCCGGAAGAATTCGAGGCTCACGCAGCCCCCCTTCTCCGCCCAGGACCGGCCGCCGGCCGCGCGCCTGCCCTCATACCCGGGCCGGGCGCCCGCGCGCTCACGGCAGCCCCAGCTCGTCTAGCCGGCGGCGCATGGCGGCCTGGCTCACCAGCAGCTCGCTCGCCAGCCGGCGTGCCACCACATCGCGCCAGCCCGCCATGCCCGCCCGACCGCAGCGCGGCGCGTGCTCGCGCACGAGCAGGTGGCACAGCGCGGCCGGCATCAGCAGCAGCGCCGCGAAGCGGTCAGCCTCGGCCTCCAGCCGATCGGCCTCCGCACCGGGATCGCGGCCGCTCAGCACCCGGACGCGGCCGCCGCTGGGCGCGTCGGCGGCGGCGTCGGGGGCGGCGGGCAGCGCCTCGTCGAACTCAACGTCGTCGGCCAGGTCGGCCGCGGCCACCGCCGCGAGTGCCGGCGCGACGTGGAGGAGGTAGTGCCCGAGCTCGTGGGCGATGGTGAAGCGGCGCCGCACCAGCGGGTCCTGCGCGCGCACGAGGATCCAGCCGCCCTCCGGCCCGGCGTAGAGGAAGCCGGCCAGAGGCTCGTCGGTGCCGACCGGCTGGTCGAGTAGGCGGCCGAGGCGGGGCGCCAGGAAGGCGGCGGCGCGCCGGCGCGTGAGGTCGGGCACCTCGTCCACGTTGAGGGGCGCGCCCGCCACCAGGTGCCGGAGCGGCGCGATGTGGCCGACCGCGGGCACCTCCGGCACCTCCGCGGCGCGGTAGGCGTCTCGGACGGCGTCCGAGACGGCGCGCTCGTCACCGGCCGGGCGCAGGTTCAGCATCGCCCTCTCCCGCCGCGTCCCTGGCGCGGGCGTCGGCGTCGGTACGCCAGCCAGCGCGCGGCTCGCGCGCGCCACGGCGGCCCGCCCGGCGAGCGGCCATGGCGGTGCTGGCCGCGGTGCGCTGCTGGAGGCGCAGCATGAGCGCGGTGCGCCGGAACTCCTCCCAGTAGCGGGCGCTCGCCGTCACACTGAGCGATCGGGCCAGCGCGGCGATCGCCGGGCCGGTCACCTGATCGGGCAGGGGTTCGGTGCGGGCGCGCAACTGCTGGTTGACAAGGCGATCGGCGGCCGGCAGGCGGCGCCCGGTCGCCTCGTCCGCCTGGAGGCGGGCGGCGACATCGCCGACAGTGAGCGGCGGTGGCGTCGCGGGCTCGGCGTCGGGGTGGGCGCTGGGGAGGTGGGTGTAGAGCAGGTGGCGGACGAGGCGGCTGTCCTCGGCGAACGTGTTCAGGCCCGCCTCCTCGGCCAGAGCGTCGTTGATCGCCTGGAGCTGCCGATCGAGCTCCGGGTCGCGCGCCCCCTCGGCCAGGATGCGGTCCACCGTCTCGAGGTCGCCGCGGTCGAACGCCTGGACGTAGCGCTCGAGCAGCCTCTCCCGCCAGCGATCCGGATCGCGCTCGTGCGCGCGCCTTCGTTCCATGCCTCAACCTACCTCCCCTGTTCGCCCTGCATCGCCCGCAGATACGCCGCGCGCAGCCGTCCCAGCGCGCGGTAGAGGCGCACCCGGGCGGCGCCCTCCTTGATGCCGAGCCGGCGGGCGAGTGCCGCCCGGTCGAGGTCCTCGACGAAGGCGAGCCGGATGAGCTCGCGATCCGGGGCTTCGACCAGCTCGAGCAGCTCGAAGAGCGGTGCCTCGTCGCGCGTCGCAGCCGCCAGCAGGCGGTCGAGCGGATCGGCCGGATCGTCGTCGTCGGATCCAGCCAGCTCGACCTGATGGCGTTGGTCGCGGCGCCGGGCGCGGGCGCGCTCCCTGACGATGTTGGAGACGAAGCCCAGCAGCCACGAGTAGGCGGGACGGTTTGGATCGTAGCGCTCAGCGCTGGCCAGCGCCCGCGCGATCGCCTCGTGGAGTATATCCGCCGCGGCCTCATCGAGCCCTTCACACGTCAGCGGCGGCCCGAAGCGCCGGACATACAGGCGGGCGCCACGGCAGAGGGCCGCATACTCCCGTTCGATGGCCGCGCGCAGGACGCTTGCCGGCTCAAAGGTTGCGCCTGATTGCCGATCGGACACCATCACGCTCTTCTCGCACCTGCGGTCGCGGCCGTGGCGGCCGCGCCGGAGCTTCGCCTATCCCTTGTCCGGCGCCGCCCCG
>JBHOQZ010000621.1:0-5054 GCA_042408635.1 Chloroflexota bacterium | reverse complement strand
ACTGGGAGCAGATCAAGCGGCGCGAGAAGGGCGAGGCGGCCGAGCCCGCCTCGCTCCTCGCCAAGCTGCCGGCCGCGCTGCCGGCGCTCGCGACCGCCCAGGAGCAGCAGAAGCGCGCCGCCACCGTCGGCTTCGCCTTCCCCGATGCGGCAGCGGCGCGGGCCAAGCTGGCCGAGAAGCTGGCCGAGCTGGACGCCGCGCCGCCCGAGGCGCGCCTGCACCGGCTAGGGGCTGCGCTCCTGGCGCTGACGGGGCTCGCCCGCGCGTGGGATCTCGATCCGGAGGAGGCGCTGCGCCTCGCCAACGGCCGGTTCCGGGCGCGCTTCCAGCTGATGGAGCGCCTGGCCGATGCGCGCGGGCTCGACCTGGCCCGCTTGCCCCTGGACGAGAAGCTCGCCCTCTGGCGTGAGGCCCGCGCCGGCTAGTCCTGGCGCCGCGCCCACCGATCGAGGACCCGATCTCGGCGCCGCACACGCGCCCGCAGCGGCCGGGACGCGGGTGGGCACCGAGCCGTACCCGACGGTCTGTTCCACCTCCCGGCGGGCACGAGTCGAGCGGCGGGATCCGCGTTCGTAGCGAGCGGAGCGAGGCCGTCGCGCCACTTCCCGGCGGGCAAGCACCCGCAGGCGGGCCGCGGGGCTGGCTCACCGCCCCGCTCACCGGTCAGGTACCGCCGGGGATCAGGGGCGCGCCGCGCTTGCGAGCTGAGCGATGCTGATGGTGCTGGGGCTGCTGGTCCTGGTGGTGCTGGCGGTGGGGCTGCTCGTGCTGGTCGTGATCGTCGTTCGGCGCGAACGGGAGGAGGGATAGGCGGCCAGCCGCCCCTAAGTCGCCCCGCTCCACGCTGGCAGGGCGCATGGTGGGCGACGAATGAGCGCCCATAGCATCACGGGTTCACAGTTGCGACAAGCCTCAGCCCAAGGGTCGCGGTATCGCAGAGGTTTGCGCTCAGCCAGAAGCGCGCGCGGAGGGGCACGCTTCGAGGTGCCGGCGCACCGCCGCCACGAGCCGTTCGACCGGCGGGAGCACGAGGCCACCGTCGACCGCCTCGCCCGGCACGATCTCGACTCCCCAGCTGACTAAGATGTCCAGCGACCGCCCCGTGCGCGGGTGAGCGCGGAGTCCGGCGTTGAGCGACGGGGCGACGAGCACCGGCTGCCCGCGCCCGATCGCTTCGGAGACGACTGAGAGCGCGAGGTTGTCGGCGATGCCGAGCGCGAGCTTGTTGAGCGAGGCGAAGCTGCACGGGGCGACCAGCACCAGACCGGGCGCGACCGGCGGCCGGATCGCCTCGTCGAAGTAGCTCTCGACGACGCGGTGCTCACCCGGCAGCCCCTCGACCGCCGCGACCAGTTCGCGTGGCGCCACGATCCGGGCCGCGTTCTCGGTGGTGATGCAGATGGTGCCGGGGCCAAGCCGGGCGAGTGCGCGCAGGAGCGTCGGCGCGGCCCGCGCGGAGCCGGCGCCGGTGACGATGAGGTAGATCCGGCCGCGCCAATCGGTTGCGGGGAGGCTCACGCCACGTCGTCCTCCGGCGCCGGCACCGGCTCGACCGCGCCGGCGCGCATGGCAGCGAGCATCGAGCGATAGCGCACATCGGCCAAGTCGCGGCGGAAGGCCGCCTCGACGACGTCGCGGCGCAGGTTGTTCAGGTAGTCGTCGCCGGCGCGCGCCGCCTGCTGGGCGGCGCTGACGCTGCGCCCCTCCTCGATGCCCCGCTGGACCAGGTGCGCTTCGTAGAGGTCGGCATCGAGCCGCAGCAGGGCGTGCTGGCGCCGAGCTTCTGCCAGCTCGGTGCCCGCCTTCACGAGCTCGTCGTAGGTGAACAACGTCTTCGCCCTCCTCCGATCAGCCACGCGCCGCGACACGCCCTGCGCATCGGCCGTCACGAACCACACGCACCTCCCATGCCGCTGGCAGCCGTGGCCTCGATCGCGGGGCGACGTCCGCCTCTCCGGCAGCATAGCGCAGCGGCGCCGGCCCTCGGTAGCCCATTCGCCTGCGAGCGGCGGGTGGCAAGTGGGTTAGGAGGGGGCCTGCTCCGAAGGCCGAAGCGCGGGGGTAGGCCGTGCCCGCTCCCGCGCTCCAGGTGGCCGGACGTCGCCGCCGGGATCAAGTGCCGCCGTTGCCGCCCGGCAGGCTCTGGAAGAGCGCGATGTGGTTGCCGGTCGGGTCGGTGAAGACGCCGAGCCAGCCGACGTTGGGGATCTCCATGCGCCGCTCGACGATCTTGCCGCCCAGCTCCCCGGCGCGCTTGAGGGAGGCGTCGATGTCGTCGGTGTAGACGTAGACGCGCACCTCCCCGACCTTGACGCCATGCTCCCCCACACGCAGGAAGCCGCCGCCGGGGCCGCCCTCGGCGCTGAACATTGTGTAGCCCATCTCGGGCACCGACTCGATTTTCCAGCCGAACAGATCGGCGTAGAACTGGCTGGCCGTGGCGGGGTCGGCCGCCGGGATCTCGACGTGGCAGATCGGGTGGTTCGCCATGCTACTCTCCTCTGCGCTGCTCGCCGCGGGGTGCGGCTGCCCCTCTACCGTAGGACGCATGTTCTACTACGTCAATGCGCCGGTGCCCGGCAGCCGTCAAACCGGCGTCAAGTCGCAAGATCGGAGAAAGCTGGTGCTGCCGCGGTGTCGCCCCGACAGGCAGTCGAAACACAGTCACCTTGCAAGTTTGGAGACATCGGTCGCGGGCGTCTCACCAGCCAGCCACGTGGTCGTTGCCCGGTGCCCCGGCGGTTCGGTAATGGCGCTCGCGGACGAGGTTTCTCACCTCGCGGAAGGCGAACCGGGTGGAGCGCGGGTCGGGGGCGGTCGGCGCCGGGAAGGGGTGCGGGGTGATCTACCGGATCCTGGTGGACAGCGTCGTGGAGGACGGTCGGTACCTCGACCACCTCTTCGAGCTGGCGCTGCTGGCGCGCGAGGGGAAGCGCGGGCCCGTGCCCTGGCTGCTGCCCGGGCGGCACTTCTCGCGCTGGTGCTTCAGCGAGGACCGCGCGGCCGCGCAGCGACTGGCCGTGCTGCGCGGCGCCGCCTCGATGCTGAGCGATGTGATGTTCAGGCTCGATCTGCCGGTGCCCGACCGCCGCTCCAGCCACCGCGCCCGCTACTACTTCACGGAGCGGGGCTGGGATCGCTTCGGGCGGGCGATCGTCGCCGTGGCGTTGCAGCGCGGGCACACGGTCAAGGTGATCCGACGCAAGAACCCGAGGCCGTCGCAGATCACCTACGCCGACGAGTGGCAGGTGGCGCTGCTGCCGCCCAACCGGCGGAGCCGGGGTCGCGACCGTGGGAGCTGAGCCGGCCGGTGGCCGGCCGCCGCGTCTCGGCCGGCGGTGGGCGCGGCAGGTGGGTGGGCGTCGCCCGGCCCGGGTGCGGCGCCTCTTCGTTGGGTGGATCGGGTCGTCGGGGCTACTCCTCCTCGATCCAGAACTTGTGGAACTCCTGGTAGAGCTGGTAGGGGTTGCTCGCCCGCTCGGGCATCCCCTTGATGCGCTTGTGGAAGAGCAGCACCGTGTCCCAGTGCATGACGAAGAGGTGGGGCACCTCCTCGGCGTACAGCTTCTGGAGATCGCTATAGATCTTCTTACGCTTCTCCGGGTCCGACTCGGCCAGGCCGGCGTCGATGAGGCGGTCGGCCTCGGGGTTCTTCCAGAAGACCCAGTTGTTGGGGCCGTCGCTGCGCAGGCCGACGCTGTAGTCGGGCTCGCCGTTGCCGCCGCCGAACGTCCAGTTGTGCAGGCCCATGTCGTATTCGCCGGCGCGGCGCTGGTTGAGCGCGGCGGTGGGCTCAACCTCGCGCAGCGCCATCTCGATGCCGAGCTCGCGGAAGCTTCGCTGGACGATTTCGGCCTCGCTGCGCCTGAGCTGGTCGCCCGGCTGGACCTGGCAGGTGATCGAGAAGCGGACGCCCTCGTCGTTGACGAGGATGCCGTCGGGGCCGGGCTTCCAGCCGGCCTCGGTCAGGAGCCCCTTCGCCCGGGCGGGGTCGTAGGGGTATGGCTTGACGTTTGGCTCGTAGTAGAACTCGAGCGCCGGGGAGATGTTGCCGGTGGCCTTGACGGCCAGGCCCTTCATGAGGTCGCGCACCAGCGCGTCGCGGTCCATCGCGTGCATGAGCGCCTGGCGGACGCGCTTGTCGCGGAAGTAGGGGCGCTGGTGGTTGATCGGGAAGTTGTTGATTGCCAGGCCCGGCGCGCGGAAGACCTGGAAGTTGGGATCCTCCATGAAGCGGAGGGTATCCTCGGGCGAGATCGGCCAGGTGGAGCTGTCGGCGTCGCCGGTGCGCAGCGCGACGGCGCGCACGCCGACCTCGGGCACGATGTTCTCGCGCCAGGTCGTGATGTAGGGGGCGCCGTCCCAGTAGTCGGGGTTCGCCTCGAGGATCGCGTACTCGCTGGCCTTGAGCTCCTTGAGCTTGTAGGGTCCGGTGCCGATCGGTTGCTGCTTGTACGCCTTCTCGCCGACCTTCTCGTGGTAGTGCTTGGGCACGAGCAGGCGCGGCGCGCTGAGCGCGAGGAAGGCGGCGTTGGACTTCTCGAGGGTGATGACGACGGTGAGCGGGTCGGGCGTGTCGACCGAGACGACGTCGCGGAAGAGCGGCTGCCCGACCATGGCGTTGGCCGGGTTCTTGATGTACTCGATGTTGTACTTGACGTCGTCGGCGGTGAACGGCTGGCCGTCGTGCCACTTCACGCCCTGGCGCAGCTTGAAGGTGAAGACGCGGGCGTCGGAGGAGACGGTGTAGCTCTCGGCGAGCTGGGGTACGATCCGGTAGTTGATGTCGATCTTGACCAGCCCCTCGTGGATGTTGGCGCTGGCGACGTAGAGCACGGTTGGGCCGAGGTCGTCCGGGCTGAGGCTGGTGATGTCCTGGTGGCCGAGGGTGGTGAAGGTGCCGCCGCGCTTCGGTCGCCGGCCCGAGGCGGTCACGGCGGCGGGCGAGGCGGTGGTGACGGGTGCCGCGGTCGGGATGCCGCCGGCCGGCCGGGTCGGGGCGGCGGCGGGTGAGGCGGCACCTTCACCACCCTCGGCCACCAGGACATCACCAG
>JBHOQZ010000618.1:0-3574 GCA_042408635.1 Chloroflexota bacterium | reverse complement strand
CCGCGCCCGCGACCGAGGCGACCACGAGCGCGCCGGCCGAGGCGCCGACCCCGGCGGAACCGGCCGCCCCCACCCGGACGCCGGAGGAGGAGGAAGAGGAGCGCCTCTGGGCCGACACGCACGCCGCCTGGGCGCGCGGCGATTTCGAGCGCGTCTCTGCCAACCTCGCCCGGCTGCGCGTGCTTGAGCCGGAAGACGCGACCGAGATCGACGAGAAGCTGGCGACCGCCACCTACAACTGGGCGGTAGCCATCGAGCGCTCGGGCGACCTCCAGCGCGCGCTCGGGCTCTACCAGGACGCGCTGCGGCGCAACCCGGGGCTCGGCCAGGCCCAGGCCGCGATCAACCGCCTCCAGACCCAGCTCAACCCGCCGCCCGCCGCCACGCCCGAGGCGACCGGCTACCCGGCTGCCGAGGCCGCCGTCGAGCCGCCCCAGGAGGAGGTCCGCACCTACACCGTCCAGAGCGGCGACTCGCTTTCGACGATCGCCGAGCGGTTCTACGGCTCCCAGGCCGAGTGGCACCGCATCTTCGAGGCGAACCGCGACCAGATCCAGAACCCGGACCTGATTTACCCCGGCCAGACACTCAAGATCCCGAGCTAGCCGTTCGGCGGGCTGCAACGCTCGCCGATGGTCAGGGTGCGCCGGCCAGAGACTCACGATCCCGAGCTAGCCGATCGGGCCAGGAGAGGCACGTGTACGCCATCTTCGCCACCATCCGCGTCAAGCCCGAGCACCGCGAGCGCTACATGGAGGAGATCCTGCACGACGCGCGCGGTTCCGTCCTCGACGAGCCCGGCTGCCTGCGGTTCGACGTCCTGGTCGACGCCGCCGACCCGAACACCCTCTACCTCTACGAGATCTACCGCGACGAGGCCGCTTTCCAGACCCACCTGACGATGCCCCACTTTATCAAGTGGCGCGACACCGTGAGGGACTGGCACGAGCTCAGCGCGGTCCGCGCCTTCACTGTCTTCCCGCCCGAGGCCGACTGGCAGGCGCAAAGGGTCGCGAGCGGGGGCTGAGCGATGGCGGGGGAGCAGCCGACGACGGCGGAGGTCGTCATCATCGGCGGCGGACTGGTGGGCGTCAGCACGGCCTACCACCTGACGACGCTGGGCGTGCGCGACGTCGTGGTCCTCGAGCGCGGGGCGCTCGGCTCGGGCTCGACTGGCAAGAACGCGGGCGGCATCCGCCAGCAGTTCTCCTCCGCCATCAACGTCAAGCTCACGCAGGCGACGCTCGAACTGCTCGCGCGCATGCCCGAGGAATTCGGCGTCGATCCCGCGTTCAAGCAGGTCGGCTACCTCTTCCTGGCAACGCGCGAGGAGGAGCTGGCGCAGTTCCGGCGCGACGTCGCGATCCAGCAGGGGCTTGGCGTGCCGGTGCGGCTGGTCGACCCGGCCGAGGCGGCCGAGCTCGTGCCCGGCCTCAACGTGGAGGATGTCCTCGGCGGCACGTTCTGCCCGCTCGATGGACACGGTGATCCGAGCGCCGTGCTCCAGGGCTTCGTCAGCCACGCCCGCCGGCAGGGCGTGCGCTTCCTCGAAGACACCCCGGCCATCGCCATCGACGTCGAGGCGGGGCGGGTGACCGGGGTGCGGACGCCTCGTGGGCGGATTGCGACACGGCGTGTGCTGATCGCGGCGGGCGCCTGGTCGGGCGAGGTGGGGCGCCTGGCGGGTGTCGAGATCCCGATCGTGGGGATCAAGCGCCAAATCTTCGTCACCGGGCCGTTTCCCGGCCAGCCGCCGCACCCGCCGCTTACGATCGAGTTCACCAATGGCTTCTACTTCCACGGTGAGGGTGAGGGGCTCCTGATGGGCATCGGTGAGCCCGACGAGCAGCCCGACTGGACGACGCACGTCGAGTGGGAGCGGCTGCCGCGCCTGGTCGAGCGCGCGGTCCACCGACTGCCCACCACGGTCGAGGCCGCCATCCGCCATGGCTGGGCGGGGCTCTACGAGGTCTCGCCGGATCACAACCCGCTGATCGGTTGGCTGCCGGAGGTCGAGGGGCTGGCGGTGAACGCGGGCTACAGCGGCCACGGCTTCCAGCACGCGCCGATCACCGGCAAGCTCACCGCCGAGCTGCTGGTCGGGCAAGCGCCCTCGATTGACATCATCGAGTTCGCGCCCGACCGGTTCCGCCACGGCCGCGCCGCCCCCGAAGCGCTCTTCGTTTAGCGCGTCGGTCGACCTAGCCACGGCCCGGCGCGTGTGAGCAGCCGCGCGTCGGACAGGGTGGTGGGTTGAGCAGCCATCCCACGGCCCGGTGCGGATGGGCAGTCGCGGCTGCCCTGGAATCACGAGCTCGGGCCGTGGTTGGCGCGCTCTCGCCGCGATCCGGCGCCGCTGGACGTGCCCCCGTCGGGCAGGCCGGCCGCGAGTGTGGCAGGTTCCGACCGCCCCGCCCCACCGTCACCGTCCGCGCGGGGAACCATCGAAGCCGCGCGCCGGGGATCACCGGGCGACAGAGCTGTCGTCGGCGGGGCAGGCGACCCCGGTGACGGGGGACGCTGCACGCTGGCTGCCCGCCTCCGCCCCGGTAGGCGGATCACCTCGATCGGCCCGCCGCTCCCCCCTGGCCGGGGTGCTACACGCGAAAGACCCGGAAATCGACGGCGTAGCGGCAGTCGAGCTGCTGGCCGACGCGTTCGGCGTTCTCGCGCAGGGATCGATCGGAGTCGAAGTCGTCGCCCAGGTGCTCGAGGTACGCCTGGTGCGCCCGAAGCGAGGCGATCCCGACCTCGAGCGTGTCGGTCACGTCGCAGGCGTGCGTCGCCTCCGGCGCGCCCTGCACGAAGACGTAGCGTGTGCCGGGCCAGGGATCGAGCCCCTCGGCGCCCAGCTCGCGAAAGATCCAACGGTTGCCGGCGTCGCGCGCTGCGTCCAGCACTGCCAGCCCGACCGCGCGGTGATCGGCCTGGTTCAGCAGGCCGCCCGGCCAGGCGAGGTCGAAGCTGATCGTGACCAGAGCCTCGGGTCAGAACCGCCTGATCACCCGCGTCAGCGCGCGGCGCAACGGTAGCCCGTACTCGACCACGCCGTCAGGGAAGTCGAGGAATTCCACCGACTCCACGCCGACGACGCGCGCTGGCCCGCTCCTCCGCCTCGCGCACCGGGCCAGTCCGCTCGGGCGGCCAGGCATCGATGCCGGCCTCCCCACGCGTCACCAGCAGGTAGGCGATCTCCTTGCCGGCCCGCGTCCAGCGGGCCAGCGCGCTCGCCGCCCCGTATTCGAGGTCGTCGGGGTGCGCCACGATCGCGAGCGCGCGTGCCCAGTCCTCCGGCAGCCGCTCCAGCCTCGGTCCCTCCATCTGCCCTGCCCCCTCACCACGGCCTCCAACAGGGGCTGCCCGCCGGCAGCATGCATCGTGGGCGGATCGACCGTTCAACTCACCGTCTTCTCCAGGCCATTATCGCCCTACCTACTCCTCACTACCTCACGCCGATCCAGCGGAGTCCGTCAGCTATCCGCTTCCCGTCCCCGTTTCCAAGTGCCAGCCTCTCGCCCGTCAGCCTTGAAATCCCGCCAACCATCGCCCAATCCCGCACCCTCCCCCCGCCCCC
>JBHOQZ010000617.1:0-2268 GCA_042408635.1 Chloroflexota bacterium | reverse complement strand
CCTGGGCCGATCGGCACGGCGCTCGCCGGGTCGGCCGTGGCGGCGGCCGGCGCGGCACCGCTTCGCGCGCCAACACAACGACGGACGGTCGGACCGCCGCGCCGCTCCATCGCCGCGCGCCGTCCCCCGCCCGCGCCATCGCGTATTCTACCGACGCCGCCGCGACCCTGTCAAAGCGTCGCGCGCTCGCCGCCCCGTTGTGGCACTGGCCCGGCGAGGGGGCTGACCGTGACGCCTTCGGTCACGGCGACCCGCGTCCGCCGCCCCCGTGTGGCAGCCTGCGCCGTCTCACCGCACGCCCGTGGCCAATCGGTTATGGGGCGGCCAGCTGGCGGGTCTCTCCCCTCTAAGAAGCGTCGATCGAGGAGGTGGCCGTGCGTATGAGCGATCAACTCGGTGAGACGAACCGGGCCGCGTGCGGATCGGCCTGGCTGGCCGCGATCGCGGCTCTCTACCGTCTCATCTGCTGCCCCGCCGCGGACGCCGCGCGCGACCCGGACGATCCCGCCGCGATCGCCGGCCTGGTGGCGCGCCTGGCCCGCGCCGACTGGCGCCGGCGCCTCTGCCTCCTGGCGGAGCTGCGCGCGCGACCCCGACCGGGTGCTCAACGCCCTGCTGGCGGCCGTGGCTGACCGCTCGGCCGGGCGGTTCACGCGCGCCGCCTGGGCCTGGGCGCTGGTGTAGCTCGACGAGCCGGTCGCCGCCCTGCCGCTCATGGTGCTGGTGCGGGACGCGACCGAGGATCGGCTGCTGCGGCAGATGGTCGTCGGTTCGCTGGGCGGCGCCGCCTGCTGGCAATCCGGGCAGTGGGCGCGCGACGCGCTCGTCTCCCTGCTGGCGGTCGAGGACGCCGCGGTGCGCCGCACCGTGCTCGTGCGCCTGCTCGCGACGGAGTGGGTGGACCGGTGCGAGCTGGTCCTCCCCTATCTGCGCGCCGCCGAGCCCGAGGTGCGCCTGGCCGCCGTCGGGGCGTTGGCCCGGCTTGGCAGCGACCCCGAGCTGCCCACCCACCTGGACGGCCTCGCCGCCGACCCCGACTGGCGGGTCCGCACGGCTGTCGCCCGGGCCCTCCACTCGTACGGGCCGCTCGCGAGCCGCGAGCCGGCCGACCCGCGCGGCGTCGACCCGCTGCTCGCGTGCCTGGTCAACCTGAGCCCGGCTACCCGCACGCTGGCGATCCGCGCTCGGCGGCGCCTTGGCGCCGCCGAGCGCGCGATCGAGGGGCTCGGCCAGGCGCTGGCGGACGCCGACCCGGAGGTGCGCCTGGCGGCGGTGGAGGCGCTCGGCGAGGTCGACACGCTGGCGGTCCAGGCCCAGCTCGAACGGGCGACCGATCACGCTGATCCGGCGGTGCGCGCGGCGGCGGTGCAGAGCTTGGCCGAGAGCCACGCCCGCACCGAGGCGGCGGCCGACCGGCTTCGTGCCGAGCTCACCCGGCGCATCGCCGTGACGCTGCTGGGGCAGGCGGGCGATGTCGAGCAGGTGCCCCGCTGGCTAGCCGATCTCGCGGGCGACGACGACGAGGCACGCGATTTCGCCGCGGACGTGCTCGCCGCGTTCCACGCGCATCACCCCGAGCGGCTGCGCGGGACAGGCGCCGCCCGCCAGCTCGCCGCCCTGCTCGCCGACGAGGCGCGCCGCGCAGGCTGGTGGCCGACGCTCGAGTTGCTGCGCCGCCTGGCCGACCCCGAGACCGCCCCCGCGCTGGCCGCCTTCGTCGCCGATCCGGGCGAGCCAAGGGCCTGGTTCCGGGTCGAGGCGATTCGGGCGCTGGGCGCCACCCGCGATCGGCGCGGGCTCGAGGCGCTGCTGGCGGCGCTGGCGGACCCGGAGACCGAGGTGCGCGTCGCAGCGGTCGAGGCGCTGGCCTCGCTCGACGACCCGGACACGGGCTTCAGGCACGTCGGTCTGCGCTGGCTGGGAGGGCGACTAGCCCGGCTGGCGGACCCGGAAACGGTGGTGCGCGAGGCCGCCGCCCGCGCGATCCTGGCCGCCTGCTTCGACATGGAGCACGATGTCTGGGAGCTCGCCTACCACCACCTTGGGCGCGCGCTCGCCAACCCCGAGGGCATCGCCCTGCTCCGGCGGGCGCTCGGCGACGCCAGCGTCGCGGTGCGCCTGGTGGCGGTGCTGGGCGCGCGCGAGGTCCTGCCCGCGGGCGGGGTCGGGTTGCCCGTCGATGAGCTGCTCGCGGACGTGATCCGCGTGGTGCGCGCGGACGCCGAGCCGGGCGTGCGGGCGCTGGCCGCCCACGCGCTGCGCCTCCGC
>JBHOQZ010000616.1:0-7134 GCA_042408635.1 Chloroflexota bacterium | reverse complement strand
GCTCGGCCTCTGGCACGCGCTGGCGCAGACGCTCGTGGCCGGCGCGGCGGGGCTGCTCCTGCTCGCGGCGATCGTGGGGGTCGAGCTCGATCTTGCGATCCGCCTCAGTGCGGTGCTCGCCTTTGCCCTGGTGGCCCACGCGCTGATCGCCTTCGGCGCGCTCGCGATGCCCCAGGCGGACCGCAACGGCGCCGAGGCGGCGCAGGCGCTCGTCGGCGGCCTCTACCGCAACCGGTTCTGGGGGCTCACCGGAGCGCTCGGCGCGCTGCTGCCGGCCCTTCTGCTCGTGGCGGCGCTGGCGCTGCCCCCGACCCCGGTGACGCTCCTCCTGCCGGTGGTGGCCGGCGTGCTGGCCCTGGTCGGCCTCTGGGTCTTCGCCGATATCTGGGTACGCGCCGGGCAACTGGTGCCCCTGAGCTAGTCGACCATGGAGACACGAGTGCCGACCCCGGCCGTTCGCCCCGACGCCCCGCCGCCGGACGACCCGTCAGTCGAGGCCCGCTCGACCGCGCCCGCCGCCGAGCCGGAACCGTCGCTCCCCGTCGGGGAGCCTGTCGGGCCGCTGCTCGCCGGTGTCGGCGCCTCCGGCGGGAAGACGGCGGACGGCCCGTGTGCGCCCGCCGCCAGCGGCGAGGGAGCAGTGGGGGCGCCCGTGCCGACCACCGACGGCACCGATGCCGCCGCCTCGGCGGCCGGCGCGGCGGTTGTCGATGTGGTCACGGAGCTTCCTCCGACCACCTCGGCGAGCTCGCTGGAGCTGGCGGCCGGCGCGGCAGTGGTGGACGTGGTCACGGAGCCGGCCGAGGGTTCCGACGCGCCGCCACCCGCGCCCGAGGCCGCCGCCGAGGTCCCGGTCACTCCGCCTGACGAGACGGGCCCCCGGCCGATCGCGCCGCCGTTGCCGACCGCCGGGCGCTTCGGCCTCGCCCCGCCACCCGAGCGCTGGGACGACTGGTCCGAGGCCGAGGGCGGCGCACCCGCCGGGGCCACCAAGCCGTCTGGGGCAGAGGCCCGCCAGGCTCCCCGTCGGGGGGCGACGGCTCCGGCTCGGTGGCGGGCGCGGTCGAGCGGGCCTCGACGGACAGGTCGTCGGGCGGCGGGGCGGCGGGGCGTAGGGCCGGGGTCGGCACTCGTGTCTCCATGGTCGACTAGCTCAGCGGCACCAGTTGCCCGGCGCGTACCCAGATATCGGCGAAGACCCAGAGGCCGACCAGGGCCAGCACGCCAGCCACCACCGGCAGGAGGAGCGTCACCGGGGTCGGGGGCAGGGCCAGCGCCGCCACGAGCAGAAGGGCCGGCAGCAGCGCGCCGAGCGCCCCGGCGAGCCCCCAGAACCGGTTGCGGTAGAGGCCGCCGACGAGCGTCTGCGCCGCCTCGGCACCGTTGCGGTCCGCCTGGGGCAGCGCGAGCGCGCCGAAGGCGATCAGCGCGTGGGCCACCAGGGCAAAGGCGAGCACCGCACTGAGGCGGATCGCCAGATCGAGCTCGACCCCCACGATCGCCGCGAGCAGGAGCAGCCCCGCCGCGCCGGCCACGAGCGTCTGCGCCAGCGCGTGCCAGAGGCCGAGCGCGTTCTGCCAGAGGTCGCGCCCCTCGAGCTGCCCGAGGACGAACGCGCCCGTCGCGGTCGCCAGCAGCGGCACGACGATCCCCACAACGGCGAGGGCGGCTGGTAGGGGGCCGCCGACCAGACCGGCGTCGGCCCAGATCAGCGCGACCGCCACCAGGGCGAGTAGCGCGTAGCCGGCCCAGGGCGCCCAGCTCCGTGGATTGGGCGTGATGAGCACGCGCAGCGCGCGCAGCCCGAGCACCCCGCGCCGGCGGTGGCTGCCCAGGAAGAGGACGCCCGCGCCCAGCGCCAGCAACGCGACCAGCAGCGGGCCGACGCTGCCGAAGAGGAGCCGCTCGCCTGGCCCGTCGAGCGCCGGATCGACACCGCCGACGGAGAGGAACAGCGCCGCCACGAGCAGCAGTCCTGCAGCAAGCGAGCGGGCCCAGAGCCCGGCCGCCACCGCTGGCCCCCAGGGGCGCCTATGGGGCACGTCGTAGACGAGGCGGGGCGGCGGGGCGGCGGCGGCGGCGAGGCCGAGCAGGGGATCGAACTCCTCGCGCGGAACCTCGCGCTCGCTCCAGGCGAAGGCGGGCTCGGGACGCGCCAGCGTCGGCTCGAGCGCCGCCGGGTCGGCCCCGATGTAGAACACCTGCGGGCGGGTGCGCTGCTCCGGCTTGCGCACCACCGGGTCGAGGCCGGGCTGCGCGAGCAGGCGCGCTGCCTCACTGGCCGGGTCGTTCAGGTCGCCCGCGATGATCGCACCCGTCGGGCAGGCGACGACGCAGGCGGGCAGGAGGCCGACGTCGATGCGGTGGGCGCAGAAGTGGCACTTGGCCGCGGTCTGCGACACCGGATCGAGGTAGAGCGCATCGTAGGGGCAGGCCTGCATGCAGGCCTGGCAGCCGGTGCACCGTTCGGGGCGCAGGTCGACGATGCCGTCGGGGCGGCGGTCGAGCGCGCCGGTGGGGCAGGCGCTGATGCAGGGGGCGCGCTCGCAGTGGTTGCAGCGGTTGACCTGGAAGGCGCGCCGCGTGTCGGGAAAGACGCCCACCTCGACTTCCTTGACCCAGGTCCGGAAGTAGCCGAGGGGGACGCTGTTCTCGACGCTGCACGCGACGGTACAGGCGTGGCAGCCGATGCACCGGCGGTTGTCGATGACGAAGCCGAGGCGGGGAGAGCCGCCCGTACCGGCCGGGGCAGTCCCCCCGGGGGGGGGCACGCTGCCGGCGCCCAGCACCGAGGCGGGAGCCGGCGCCTGCGCGTGTTGCATAGCCTGGGATATCCTTGCGTTGGGGTGGGGCAGGCTGGCAGTAATACTGCCGTGGCGGGCGATCCTTGTCAAGCCGTCTGCCCGATCACCTGTGGGCAGACGAAGGCGTCCCGGACATTCCAGCCCGGGACGTCTCGTGTCGGCGTGGGGAGGGAGCGGCGGGCGCGATCAGTCGAAGTAGCAGGCGCCGCAGCCGCCGTAGTAGCCGGGGTAACCGTAGTAGGAGCGGTAGTAGGGGTAGTAATAGCTAGGGTAGTAGCTCACGCACCCGCCACAACCGTAGTAGCTGGGGTAGTAGATGTAGCAGCCGCCGCAACCGTAGTTGTAGGACGGGTAATAGTAGTAGCTGTAGCAACCCACGCACGGATTGTACCGGTAGGGGGAGTAGTAGAAATAGTAGGGGTATTGGTACTGGAAGTACGGCGCGTACTGGTAGAGACCGACGTTGCTGTAGTAGTAGCTATAGCTGGTGCTCGGCGTGTAGGTGATCGTGGCGTTGAACGTGCCGGTGATGGTGGCATAGCCGGGATTGTAGTACGTGTACCCCGGATACCAGTAGCCGTAGCAACCGTACGCGTAGGCGTAGTAGCAGCCCGACTCCGGCGTGGCGCGGTGATCGACAATCGGCGCCGCCTGGGAGGTCGCCCCCGGCAGCACCGCCGCGCACAGCGCCAGCACGAGCACCAGCGTTCGCAGCTTACCCAACCTCGAAACCCTCCTTAGCCTTGCTCCTGGAGTCGCTGGTCGGCCCGGTTCCCGCCACCCACCGCGCCGCTTCTGCGCCCTCACCGACCGCCGACATGCCGGCAGGTGCTCCACGCGCGACGCGCAGCCGAGAACGCGTTGCTCCTCACCGACCGGTCGCAACTCCCCGACCAGCCAGCCGGGCAGTCCTGTAGACCGGGCTGGCAGAGGGGCGCGGGGGAGAGATCACGACCGGACTGCGAACCGGGCAGGCCAAACCGCTTCGGCCGTACCGTACACAACCCCTCCCGGCGTGTCAAGGGGGTATGTCTGCGCCATCCGCCTCTGTTCGTGAATCGGCCATCATACAGGCTGCGCGACATGCGTGCGCGACGCCCCAGCCTGGGCTACACTGCCGACTCAGCCGAGTCCGCGCCGGAGGGAGATGACGTGAGCGACCTGCTCCGCGGTAAGTACGGCCTTATCTACGGCGTCGCCAACCACCGCAGCATTGCCTGGGCGATCGCCCAGTCGACCGCCGCGGCCGGGGCAACGCTCGCCTTTACCTACCAGGGCGAGCGTCTCGAGCGCAATGTCCGCCCGCTCGCCGAGTCGCTGCCCGATTCGCTCCTCCTGCCCTGCGACGTCACCGACGACGCCCAGATCGACGCCGTCTACGAGCGCATCCGCGCCGAGTGGGGCCGCCTCGACTTCCTCGTCCACAGCGTTGCCTACGCCAACCGCGAAGACCTCGAGGGGAGCTTCCTCGACACCTCGCGCGAGGGGTTCCGCACCGCGCTCGACATCTCCGCCTACTCGCTCGTGGCCGTCACCCGCGGCGCCGTGCCCCTCATGACCGACGGCGGCAGCATCGTGACGATGACCTACCTGGGTAGCGAGCGCGCGGTCCCCGGCTACAACGTGATGGGCGTCGCCAAGGCGGCGCTCGAGAGCGCGATGCGCTACCTCGCGGCCGAGCTCGCGCCCCGCAACATCCGCGTCAACGCCATCTCGGCCGGCCCGATCAACACCCTGGCGGCGCGCGGCATCAGCGGCTTCACGACGATGCTCGGCCATTTCCGCGAGCGCTCGCCCATGAAGCGCGGCACCGAGGCCGCCGAGGTGGGCGACGCCGCCATGTTCCTGCTCAGCCCGCTCGCCCGCGGCATCACCGGCGAAGTCCTGTTCGTCGACACCGGCTACCACATGATGGGCTTCTAGGTGGGTGGCCGGGTTGCGGCCTGGCTACGGCGCTTGAAGGGCACGGTCCGCCGGTTCAGGCGCCGCCGGAGGCTGAGCGGGTGGGGGGGCGGCCGGCCTCGGCGACGACCCGGCGCACGTCCTCGGCCGCCTGGCGCCGCGCCGCGATCTGTTCCTTCAGACTCGAAATCTGGCTGTTGACGCTGCCGACGGTGATCGACTGGTCGTAGCTGAGCGTGTTGAGGAACGTCTCGATGCTGTCGAGCTGCGCCTCGGTGATCGTCAGCTCGTCGCCGAGCCGTCGGTAGGCCGCGATCTGCTCGCCCTTCGAGGCCAGCAGCGTGCGCAGTTCGGCCTGGGCCGAGCCGCCCACCTGCCCCAGCCGCTGCAGGATGGCGTTGTACTCCCAGGTGAGGCGCTGCTCCGAGGTCGAGCGCAGGGCGCGCAGCAGGCCGACGCGGCGCATCGCCAGCTCGACCGCCTGGTTTGCCAGGTCGTGGACCTCGAGCAGTACCTCGGGCGTGGCGACGCTGATGCCACCGGGGGTGTTCGCATTCGCCTCGACGATGTGGCGCTCGAGCTTGAAGATGCGGTCGAGCTGGTCGCGGCGGTACATGTGCTCGCGCACGTGCTGCTGGGGGACGGTGCGCGGCGGGATCGCCTCGTCGAGCGCCTCGCGGTAGGCGGCGGCGGTATTGGCGCGGTCGCTCGGGATGGCGCCGCGTCGGGCCGGCAGCCCGAGCGCCTGCTGGAGATAGACGAGCCAGCCGCTGAGGAAGCCGATCATGCCGAGCAAGAGCGCCGGGTTGTCGGCCGCCACGGTCGCGAAGAAGCTGCCCGCCGCCCCGGTGAGGAGCGCCAGGCTGGGCGTGCTGAGGATCGTGTCGATGAGCTTTCGCATGCGCCAGCTTTCATGTTACTACCGGCCCGCGCGCTCGCGCAGGGTGAAGATGACGATCCGGTCCTGCTCCAGCTCGGCGTTGTCGGTCGAGTCGTAGAAGCGCAGCCGCTCGCGCAGCTCGGCGTCGGTGCGCGGCCAGGTCACCAGCAGCCGGTCGGGGTCGACGCCGGGCTGGGTCGCCAGGTAGTTGCGCACGGCGTTGGCGCGGTCGCGGGCGAGGTCGATCGTCTCCTGCGGCGGGTCGCCGCGCGGCTTGGCGGCGCGCCCCTCGATCTGGAGGTAGAGCCCCGGGGTGCGGCGCAGCAGCTCGGCGATCGCGTCGAGCTGCGCCCGGGAAGCCGGCTGGATCACGAACGAATCGGGCGCGAAATCGATCCGCTCGACCGGGAGCTGCGCCACCGCCCGGGTGCCGCCCAGCTCCTCCGGGGTGAGCCGCGGCAGCGTGATCCGCGAGGCGAGCGTGAACGTCGGATTGACCGGCGGGGCGTTCGCCGCCAGTCGCGGGTCCTCGTAGGCGCGCATGACGAACCGGTTGTCGACGAGGCGCGCCGGGTCGACGCTCGGGGGCGTCTGCCCCTCCTGGCTCCAGAGCCGCCGCAGCTCGGCGATCCGCCGCGCCAGCAGCGAGGGATCTTCGAGCGCGAGCCGGTTCTGCGCCAGCGTCGCCTGGGCGAGCACCTCGAGCTGGGCGCGCAGGTCCGCCCCGTTGCGCACGCCGCTCCAGTTCGGGTCGACCGAGCCGGCGAGCGTGGCGGCGAAGGCGTCGGGATTCTCCTGCATAGCCTTGAGCGCCAGGAACCAGCCGTTCACCACGGACTGCGCCGCCTCGGGGTTCTGCTCGACCCAGCGCCGGTTGAAGATCAGCAGGTCGAGCACGAGGCGGAACTTGCTCGTGTCGGTGAGCTTGTGCACGCCCGCGATCGGCTGACCGCCGGGGCCGGTGAGCTGCTGGAGCGTGTTCGGCTGCCAGGCGACCACCGCGTCCGCCCGCCCCGCCTTGAACGCCTCCAGTGCCTCATCCACGGTCGCCGTGGGCACTAGCGTGACCCGGTCGCGCACCTGGAGGACGTTGAGGATCTCCAGCAGCATCGCGTGCGAGACCGAGCGGTCGGCGAAGGCGATCCGCCGGCCCGCCAGATCGTTGAAGGTGCGGATGTCGTCGCGCACCCAGACCTCGTCGGCCCCCGCGCTCTCGTCGACGATGGCGAGGACGACCGTGTCCTCGTCGCAGAAGAGCGCGCAGGCGGCGTGCGACGACGGCAACACGACGTACTCACCGCGCTTGAGCCGCTGGAACCGCTCCGCCTCGGCCAGGTTCGGGCCGTCGAGCCCGGCGCCGCGCGCCCGCAGCGCCACACCCGGCATGAGGCCCTGCGCCGCCGCGTAGGGCAGCGGCAGGTAGGAGGCGAAGGCGTCGTAGAGCGCCTCGGCCGCCACCCCAACCGCCGCCGGCGAGGGCACGCTGCCGCCGGCGCCCGCAGCGACCGTCGACCGGACCGCCGTGCCCGTGGCCGGCGCCGTGGCTGC
>JBHOQZ010000074.1:0-4272 GCA_042408635.1 Chloroflexota bacterium | reverse complement strand
ACCCGTGGCTGCGGCGGCCCGAGCACGGGGCGCTGGCCGAGCGCGTGGCCTCGTTCTGGCGCGGTGCCGCGGCAGCGGGTTGAGGGAGGCTGTGGGTGGCAGGATGCGGGTGATCGCGGGCGAGGCGCGGGGACGGCCGCTGCGCGCGCCGAAGACGGAGGCGACGCGCCCGACCTCGGACAAGGTGAAAGGGGCGATCTTCTCGATGATCGAGTCGCTGCTGGTGCGCACCGGGGACGCGGCGGCGGTCGAAACGGGGGAGGGCGTATGGGCGGGGAAGGTCGTGCTGGACCTCTACGCGGGGAGCGGGGCGCTGGGGATCGAGGCGCTGAGCCGGGGCGCCGCGCGGTGCGACTTCGTCGAGCAGGAGCGGGCGGCGATCGCGGCGATCGCGGCGAACCTGGCGGCGACAGGGCTGTCGACGCGCGGGCGGGTCTGGCCCATGCCGGTGCAGAGCTTCCTGCGCGCGGAGCGCCCAGCCGAAATTTCGTATGATATAATCCTCGCCGACCCGCCATACGCCGATCCCGACCTTGCCGAAGTCGTGGCCACCCTCAGCCGTTCGCCCTTCATCGCACCCCGGACGGTGGTGGTGGTCGAGCACTCGCGCCGCGTGCTGCTGCCGGAGCGCTGCGGTGACCTGCTCCGCGTGCGCGAACGCCGTCACGGCGATACGGTCGCCTCGATCTGGCTGGGTCCGGCTCGCATTGCCGAACTGGCGGCCCACACCGACGGGGAGGGAGAGCGGGAGGCGTGAACGTGCGCAAGGCGGTCTACCCGGCGAGCTTCGACCCCGTGACCAACGGTCACCTGGATATCGCCGAGCGGGCGGCGCGCGTGTTCGACGAGGTCATCATCGCGGTGTACGACACACCGGCCAAGTCGCTGCTTTTCACGACCGAGGAGCGCGTGGCCCTCTGCCGGGAGGCGATGCACCACCTCGGCAACGTGCGCGTCGAGAGGTACACCGGGCTGACCACCGATTTCGCCCAGGCGCAGGGCGCTACGGTGCTGATCCGCGGTCTGCGGGGGGTGAGCGACTTCGACATCGAGTTGCAGCAGACGCTCATGTACCGCAAGCTCGCCCCCTCAATCGAGGTCATGCTGCTGATGGCCGATCTGCGCTATACCTATCTCTCGTCGAGCATCGTTCGAGAGGTAGCCCGCCTCGGCGGGAACGTCGACGAGCTCGTGCCGCCCGTCGTCGCGGAGGCGTTGCGCCACAAGTTCGCCAACGACGGCTCGCCACCGCCGGTCCCGCGGCATCTCAACACCTAGTTGGCGTCTGCCGCCTATGTTAGGATGCTTCAGGGGGGGGAAAGGGGGAGCGGCAATCGACGTTTTACACTTGATCGACCGGTTGGAAGCGCTGATCACGAGCGCCACCCTCGTGCCGATGACCGCCAAGCGGATGATCAACGAGGCTGAGGCGCTTGAGATCATCGATCAGCTCCGCATTGCCATCCCGGAAGAGCTGCGTCAGGCGAAGCGGGTCAACCAGGAACGCGAGCGCATGCTGTCGGACGCCCAGGCCGAGGCAGACCGCATCATCGCCAACGCGCAGCAACAGGCCGCGCTAATGCTTCAGGAGAGCGAGCTGGTCAAGGCGGCCGAGCGCCAGCGCGACGACATCATCGACGACGCCCGCTCGGAGGCCGCCCGGATCGTCGACGAGGCGCAGGCACGCGCCGACGAGCTCCACCGCGACGCCGACGAATACGCCTTCGAGGTGCTCAGCACGCTCGAAAATGAGCTGAACAAGCACCTGGTCGCCGTGCGCAAGGGCCGCGCCCTGCTCGAGCGGATCGGGCGCCAGACTGTGCCGCAGTAGGCTCCCTGCCCGACCTCCCCGCGCCGCGCCCCGCCTTTGACGTGGCCATCGCTTCAGGACTATAATGGACTGTCCCCCGCCGGCAAGCGGGGGCAGTTCGTGTCTGACCTGCTGCGTCATCGGGGAGCGCCGGGCGCGGGGGCAGCGTAGCACCCGGTCGCAGGGTCGGGTGAGGATAGATACAAGCCATGCGATTTCACGTAGCACAGTTGTTGAAAGAGCCGGTCGGGTCGGTGCGCCGCTTCGCGATCGATGAGCCGCTCGACCTGGCCGACGAGCAGTTCGAGGTGATCGGGCCGATCGAGGGCGGTGTGTGGCTCATGCGTACCAACGCCGGTATCCTGGCCTCGGGCAGTTTCCATTTTTCGATCAGCATCGCCTGCGGGCGCTGCCTGGCCGATTTCGAGCACCCGGTCGACTTGCAGTTCGAGGAGGAGTTCAAGCCCTCGATCAACATGACGACCGGTCTGCCGATCCGCTACGACGCCGACGACGACAGCTTCCGCATCGACGATCACCACATCCTCGATCTGGGCGAGGCGATCCGGCAATACACGCTCACCGCGGTGCCCATGCTCCCGCTCTGCCGGGAGGACTGCGCCGGGCTCTGCCCGACCTGCGGCCAGGACCGCAACGACGCCCCCTGCGGCTGCGCCCCGACCGACGCGGACAGCCCGTTCGCCGTGCTCAAGGGGCTTGTGGTCAACGACGATGCCCCCCGCTCTGGCTAGAGAGGGATCGACGAGACGACGCAACGAGGAGTTGAGAGAGCATGCCACCACTTCCGAAGCGGCGGACTTCCCACGCGCGGCAGGGTGAGCGCCGCCGCCACCTGGGCATCAAGGCCCCCACGCTCGTGCCCTGCCCGCAGTGCCGCGAGCCGCGCTTGCCTCACCGCGTCTGCCCCAACTGCGGCAGCTACAACGGCCGCACCATCCTCAACACCGCACCCAACGCTCCGCGCCGCGACAGCTAACCCGTGCGCTACGCGTGGCTGTTTCCCGGCCAGGGGGCGCAGACGGTCGGCATGGGCCGCGCGCTCTGCGACGCCTCGGCCGCGGCACGCGCCGTCTTTGCGCGCGCCGACGCCGCCCTCGGCTACGCGCTCTCGACCCTCTGCTTCGCGGGCGACGAGGCGACGCTGACCCAGACCGAGCACACCCAGCCGGCAGTGTTCGTGAACAGCCTGGCGACGCTGGCGGCGCTGCGCGCGCTGGCGGGCGAGCGCCTGCCCACGCCCGCCTACGTCGCCGGCCACAGCCTGGGCGAGTACGCGGCGGTAGTGGCGGCCGATGGCCTCGACCTGGACGCGGGGATCGCGCTCGTGCGGGCGCGCGCCGTGGCGATGCAGGCGGCCGCCGACCGCCAGCCCGGCACCATGGCCGCCATCCTCGGGCTGGACCTCGACCGCGTCGAGCAGGCGTGCCAGGAGGCCCTGGTGGAGGTGCCCGGCGGCGTGGTCGTGGTCGGCAACGAGAACGCCGATGGGCAGAATGTGCTCTCCGGCTCGGTCGAGGCGGTCGAGGCGGCCATGGCGCGGGCCAAGGCGCTGGGCGCGCGCCGCGCGATGCGCCTTGCGGTGGGCGGGGCGTTCCACTCGCCGCTGATGTCGTCGGCCAGGGGGGCGGTGGCGGCGGCCATCGAGCAGGCGCCGATCCGCGACCTGGCGGTGCCGCTCGTGGCCAACGTGACGGGGCGGCCGATCCGGGCCGCTGCTGAGGTGCGGCGCGAGCTCGTCGAGCAGATCGACAGCCGCGTGCGCTGGGCCGCCGGCATCGAGGCGATGATCGCCGAGGGCGTGGACACCTTCGTCGAACTCGGCCCCGGACCGATCACCGCCTGGCTCAAGCGCCGGGGCGGCTGCCGGCCGATCGCCCTCGACACCTACGCGGCCATCGAGCAGTTCGCGGCCGAGCTGGCTTAGCGCATGGTGGCCGCGCCGACCGCGGTCTGGTAGCCTGACCGCGGCTTGGTAGGCAGGCGTGCCGGTGCGGCAGTCGGACGGCCGCCCAGCGGCCGAGATGCTCGGGCGGGGTGGAGCGCAAGATGCCAGATGGCGGAGCTGCCCAGCTCCCACGGTCAGAGCAGCTGTGCCCTCCGTGTCGACCGCGCCGGAAGCCCAGGCGTCTGCCGCCGTCTCCGCGGCGGAGCGGTCGTCGGCCGCCGACGAGGTGCTGGCCGGCGGTGGGGAGCTGGGCGCCCGCATGCGCGCGCTGGACTGGTCGCGCACGCCGCTCGGGCCGGTCGAGAGCTGGCCGCAGGCGCTGAAGACCTGCGTGCGCATCCTGCTCACCTCGCGCCAGCCCATATGGCTGGGCTGGGACCCCGAGCTGACCTACCTCTACAACGACCCCTACAAGTCGATCATCGGCGGCAAGCATCACTGGGCGCTCGGCCACCCCACCGCCCAGGTGTGGCGTGAAATCTGGGACGAGATCGGC
>JBHOQZ010000611.1:0-2316 GCA_042408635.1 Chloroflexota bacterium | reverse complement strand
GCTGGGGAGCTGGCTCAACGAGGCGCTGCACCGCCTGGGCTGCCTCTTGCTCGGCTCCGACGAAGAGCCCGAGGCGGCCCGGCTGGCGGCGCTCGCCGGCGTCTGGAGCTCTCTCACCTGACGGTCGGCACGCGACCTGCCGCCCTCCCCTGTTTCGTGCCCGGCCATGCCCCGGCGACCCCACGTCGCTGGGGCATGGCCGGGCACGTTGCGCCACGCCGGCGGCGGCAGATCGAGCGCCGACCTCGCGACGCCATATCTCGTATACTCTGGGCGGGCTCCGCGACGGCTGGCCTGGCCTACCCCGGCCCGCCGCGGACCGATCGGCGCAGGACGAGGAGGTGTTCGATGACGGTCTCGACGGTGATGGCGGGGGTCGATGCAGGGCTGCTCCGGCGGATGTACGAGCAGATGTGGCGGATCCGCGTCTTCGACGAGCGCGCGCTTGCCCTCTACCGCGAGGGGGTGATGCGGGGCACGACCCACCCCTACATCGGCATGGAGGCGGTGGCGGTGGGCGCCTGCTCGGCGCTGCGCGAGGACGATTTCATCACCAGCACCCACCGTGGCCACGGCCACTGCATCGCCAAGGGTGGGGACATCGCCATGATGATGGCGGAGCTGCTCGGCAAGGCGACCGGCTACTGCAAGGGCAAGGGCGGCAGCATGCACATTGCCGACGTCGAGCGCGGCATCCTGGGCGCCAACGGCATCGTCGGCGGCGGCATGGGGATCGCCACCGGCTCCGCCCTCTCGGCGAAGCTGCGCGGCACCGACCAGGTCACCGTCTGCTTTTTCGGGGACGGCGCGCTCAACCAGGGCATCCTGCACGAGGCCTCGAACATGGCCGCGATCTGGAAGCTGCCCGTCATCTACCTGTGCGAGAACAACCAGTACGCGATGTCGGCGCGCGTCGAGCACTTCACCTCGGTGCCCGACCCGGCCGTGCGCGCCGACGCCTACGGCATCCCCGGCTACCGCGCCGACGGCATGGACGTGCTCGACGTCTACCGCGTCGTCTCGGAGGCGGTGGCGCGGGCGCGCCAGGGGCTCGGGCCGAGCTACGTGGTGTGCACCACCTACCGCTACTTCGGCCACCACGTCGGCGACCCGCTCAACTACCGCGACAAGGCCGAGGTCGATCAGTGGCGCCAGCGCGACCCGATCGGCCGCCTTCAGCAGATCCTGATCGAGCAGGGCGTGCTAAGCGAGGAGGAGGCGATCGCGGTCGAGGCGCGCGTGCGCCAGGAGATCGAGCAGGCGGTCGAGTTCGCCAAGAACAGCCCCGAGCCGAGCGTCGACGAATTGATGGAGGACATCTACGCCTAGCGCGCACCGCCGGGCACCCGCGCGGACGGGTGAGGTGCGGCCCGCTGCCGGCGGACGGGCGGGCGGGGGTGAGGCAGGGACAGAGCATCAGGGGAGATGACGATGACGACATCGGTAACGATGGTGCCCGCCGCGGAGCAGACGGGCGTCCGGGAGCTGACCTACGCGCAGGCGCTCAACGAGGCGCTGCGGATCGAGATGCGGCGCGACCCGACCGTCTTCGTGATGGGCGAGGACGTGGCGGTCTGGGGTGGCGGCGGCGTCTTCGGCGTCACCAAGGGGCTGGTCGAGGAGTTCGGCCCCGAGCGCATCCGCGACACGCCGATCTCGGAGCCGGCGATCGCGGGCCTGGCCGTGGGCGCGGCCGTCACCGGCATGCGGCCGGTCGCCGAGTTCATGTACGTCGACTTCATGGCGCTCACCATGGACCAGGTCGCCAACCAGGCCGCCAAGATGCGCTACATGTTCGGTGGCAAGGCAAAGGTCCCCCTGGTGCTGCGGGCGCAGGAGGGCGCCGGCCGCGGCAACGCCGCCCAGCACTCGCAGTCGCTCGAGGCCTGGTTCTGCCACATACCGGGGCTCAAGGTCGTGCTGCCCAGCACCCCGGCCGACGCCAAGGGATTGCTCATCAGCGCGATCCGCGACGACAACCCGGTCGTCTTCCTCGAGCACAAGCTGCTCTACAACGTGAAGGGGCCGGTGCCCGAGGGCGAGTACACGATCCCGCTCGGCGTGGCCGACGTCAAGCGGCCGGGCGAGCACGTTACGGTCGTGGCGACGCACGTGCTGGTCCACAAGGCGCTGCGGATCGCCGAGCGGCTGGCGGGTGAGGGGCTCTCGGTCGAGGTGCTCGACCGAGAGCCCCTCACCCGCCAGCCGCTCGGCGATCTGCAGCGCCTTGTGGACCAGCACGTGCGTCGCCACGACCGTAACGTGCTCGCCCGGCCGCTTGACGTCGGCCACGCCGAGCGGGATCGTGTACTCGCC
>JBHOQZ010000609.1:0-1028 GCA_042408635.1 Chloroflexota bacterium | reverse complement strand
TCCGTGTGGGCGCGGTAGAGCCGGCCGTCCTTGGCGGTGACGTAGAGGTCGGTCAGGTCGGCGCCGCCGAAGCAGCAGTTGGTCGGCTCGGCGGGCACGGGATGCTCCGCCAGCACGGTGCCGTCGGGCGCGAAGACCGCGATCCGGGGACCGGGCCCGCTCTCCGCCCAGCCGCAGGTCGCCACGATGTTGCCCGCCGCGTCGACGCGCATGCCGTCGATGCCGCGGTGCGGGCCGAAGTCGTGGAGCACGCGCGCCGGCCCGAGACTGCCGTCGGGGCCGACGGGGTAGGCGCGCAACTGGCGGATCCCCTCGGGTGCCGGCGGCGACTCGGCCACGTAGAGGAGCGTTTCGTCCGGGGAGAGGACGAGCCCGTTCGGCCGCGTCGTGTCGAACGTCACGCGGGTGATCGCGTAGGCGCCGTCCGGCCGCGGATCGAGGCGGTAGACCGAGTCGTGGCTCTGCGGCATGGTGCTGCGGTCGCCGTAGCGCGGATCGGTGAACCAGACGCGGCCGCCACGGTCGACGACGATGTCGTTGGGGCTGTTGAGGGGGCGGCCGTCGAAGCGATCGGCCAGCACCGTCCGCCGACCGTCCGGCTCGTAGCGCACGACGCGCCCGGCGCCGCCCTCGCAGGCGTAGAGACGGCCCTCGGCATCGAGCGTGAGGCCGTTCGACTCGTTGGTGCCCTCGGCGAAGACCGCGCAGTTGCCGGTGCGCGGGTCGAAGCGCATGATCCGGCTCGCGGGGATGTCGGTGAAGAGGACGCCGTCCCCGTCCCAGACCGGCCCCTCGGTGAAGCTGAACGGCCCGGCGACCGCCTCGAAGCTCCAGGTTCCCGCCATGCCAACCTCCCGGCGCCCGCGCGTCGGACCGCCCGGCGATCCGTGGGCGTGCGCGCCCAGTATCCCTGATGCTGCCTCCACGGTCCAGCCCGACAGCCCACGGAGCCAGCGGAGTTGCCGGGGCAACGTGTTGTCGTAGGGGAACAAATGATCTATGCTTCGCTTATCGGCCCCCTTCCCCCA
>JBHOQZ010000608.1:0-1011 GCA_042408635.1 Chloroflexota bacterium | reverse complement strand
CGGCCAGCGCGGGCGCGCCGGCGGCAGGCGCCGGCTCCCCGGTCACGGGGCCAGGTGCGGCAGCCTCGCCGGCGGCCGGAGGAGAAACCATGCAGACCACGCCATCGGGTCTCCAGTACCAGGACATCGTCGTCGGCACCGGGCCGACGCCGCAGGTCGGCCAGACCGTCAGCGTCCACTACACGGGCTGGCTCCAGGATGGCAAGAAGTTCGACAGCTCGCTCGACCGCGGCCGGCCGTTCGAGTTCCCGCTGGGCCAGGGTCGGGTAATCCGCGGCTGGGACGAGGGCGTGGCGACGATGAAGGTGGGGGGCAAGCGCCGCCTGATCATCCCGCCCAACCTCGCCTACGGTGCGAACGGCTTCCCGCCCGTGATCCCGCCCAACGCCCAGCTCACCTTCGAGGTCGAGCTGCTGGGCGTGCGGTAGCCCCCGCCGGACGGGGTGTGAGCCGCCCGCGGCTGCAGCAGCCTCGCCTCGCGGCTGCGCGTCGGGCCACCGTCGGGGGCTAACCAGATCCACTGGGTATCGCACTCGGCCAGGAGTTGCCCGGCCGATGCGCGCTCGATGAGGGCGTGGCGATGGGCCCGTACGCGCTCATCGGCGGTCACGGTTGTGGTCACGACCAGTTCGGCCCCGGCGAAGGCGGGGCGACGGTGCGTGATCGTGTGAGGGCGCGCCGGCGCTCAGTCCCAGGTGCGGCGGTCGTCGATCGGCTTCGCGCCCTCGGGTACGCGCTCCGGCGGCACCAGCTCGACCGTGCCGCGCAGCCCGGTGGCGGCGCGCAGCCGCTCCGCTAGCGCCTCCGCCAGCCCCGGCCCGACCGCGCCCTGCGCCACCACCAGCCAGGTCATCTCGTCGCGGTTGCCCTGCCGCGTCACCACGAGCTGGTGGCGGAGGATCTCGGGCTGGCCGGCCGCCGCCTCGGCGAGCTGCCGCGGGTGGACGAACATCGCCCGCACCTTCACCGCGTCCCCGATCCGGCCCATGATCCGGGTCAGGCGCGGGCTGC
>JBHOQZ010000604.1:0-6870 GCA_042408635.1 Chloroflexota bacterium | reverse complement strand
GCGGCGGGCGACGCGGGCGACCCCGAGCGGCTGGCTGCCCGGCTCTGGCCGCGGCTCTGCCCCCGGCCGCCCGCCCCCGGCTGGGTCGACCTGCTCAACGCCGCGCTCGGGCTGCTGGCCGACCACGAGCTCAGCGCCTCGACGCTCGCCGCACGCATCGCTGCCTCGCTCCGGGCCGATCCCTATGCCGTGGTAGGTGCGGGTCTGGCCGCGGTCGGCGGACCGCTCCAGGCGGGGGCCGCGCTCGGCGCCGAGGCGCTGCTCGAGCGGGTGGCGCGGGAGGGCGACGCGGCGCGCGTCATCGGGGACTACCTCCGACGCGGGGAGCGGGAGCCTGGCTTCGGCCACCCCATCTACCGCGAGGCCGATCCACGCGCCATCTACCTGCTCGACCGCCTGCGCGCGGTGGCGCCCGCGGACCGGCTGGCGACGGTCGAGGCGGTGCTCGAGGTGATGCGCCGCCGGACCTGGCGGGTGCCGAACATCGAGTTCGCGCTCGCCGCGCTCACCCACGCCGGCGGGCTGGGCGGGGCGGCCGAGCCGATCTTCGCCGTGGCGCGCGTCGCCGGCTGGATCGCCCACGCCCTCGAGGAGTACGAGCGCGGCACCTCCTTCCGCCTGCGCGCCCTCTACATCGGTGCCCGCGGCTCCACTGATTAGTGGAAGACGCGGCCGGCGTCGATGACGACGGTCTGGCCGGTGGTGCTGTCGGTGCGGGCGAAGGTGAGGATCTGGTCGGCCACGTCCTCCTTGTGGGCGGCGCGCTTGAGGAGCGCCCCTTCGCGGCCCGCCTGGGCATAGGCCGGGTCGAGGTTCGCCGTCATGCGCGTGCCCTCCATCAGGCCGGGCGCCACGCTGTTGATCAGGATCTCGGGCGCCAGCGCGATCGCCAGGCAGCGGGTGAGGTGGATGAGGCCGGCCTTCGACACGGCATAGGCGATCGAGCTGCCACCCGCCTGGATGCCAGCGACCGAGGTGACGTTGACGATGCGCCCCGCGCCCTGCGCCTTCATCACCGGCGCCACCGCCTTGATGCAGCGGAACGGGCCGGTCAGGTTGATCCGCAGGATCTCGTTCCAGAGGTCGTCGGTCAGGCGGTCGAGCTCCTTGAACGGCACCCAGGTGTTGAAGGCGGCGTTGTTCACCAGCACATCGATCCGGCCGAGCGCCGCGAGCGTGCCGTCGACGAGCCGCTGCGCCCCCTCGATGGTCGAGACATCCGCCTGGAGCGGCACGGCGCGCACCCCGAGGAGTTCCAGCGCCTCGGCCCGCTCGCGCGCGAGCTGCTCGTTCCGCTGGTAGTTCACGACCACGTGCGCGCCGGCCTCGGCGAAGGCGCGGCAGATCACGCCGCCCAGCCCGCCGGTGCCGCCCGTCACGATCACCACCCTGTCGCGCAGGTCCATCTCGCCCTCCCTCCTCTTTGAACGCCAGCGCGCACCCCGGCGCCCGGCACGTCGGCCTGATCGTCTGCGTGCGCGTTACCGCCGACCGACCCCGCGGCCGCGACGGCGCCATTATAGGGAGGCGGCGCGGCCGCGAGCTGTCAGGAAGTGCGGCGGAACGTGCCGGCAGGCATGGCGGTGGCGTCAGGGTGCGGGTGGGGTGAGGCGCTCGGCGAGGCGGCGGCCATCAGCGACGGCGGCCTCGAGGGTCATCGCCTCACCTTCGGCCCAGGCGGCCGCGAACGCCGCCTCGCCCAGCCCGGCGCGCACCGTCGCCAGATCCCCCTCGTAGCGCGCGCCGTAGACGGGGCCGAGCCGCAGGCAGACCGCCGTCTGGATCGTGGCGGTGGCGGCGAACAGGCGGGCCGCCCGCGCGTGCTGCCCCACCGCCGCCGCCAGCATCGCCATCAGCGAGAGCGAGGTCGTGGCACCCCAGCGGTCGCCCAGCTCGGCGCAGATCGCCACGCTCTCGCTCACCACCTCGGCCGCGCGGGCGTGGTTGCCGCGGTAGATCTCGACCAGGCCCAGGTTGCGCGCCGCCCAGGCGATCTGCCAGCGGTCGCCCACCGCGCGCAGCCGGGTCAGGCTCTCCTCCAGCAGCTCCGCCGCGCGGTCGAACTCGCTCCGGCGCAGCGCGGTTCGGCCGAGCTGGCCGAGCGCGTGGGCGTGGCCGTAGGCGAAGCCGATGGCGCGGCAGTGCTCCAGGCTCTCGGCGAAGACCACCTCCGCGCGGTCGCCGTCGCCGTCCGCGAGCGCCACGTCCCCGAGCGCGTTGAGCGCCTCCGAGGTGCCGCGCCGGTCGTCCAGCTCGCGGAAGAGCGCCAGGCTCAGCTCGAGGTGCTCGCGGGCGCGCGCGAAGTCGCCCTGGGGCAGCGCCAGCCGGGCCGCCACCAGCCGCGCCTTGGCGTGGAACGCCGCCAGCTCGGCGCGGTCGAGGCCCAGCGCAAAGGCCGCGTCGAGCGGGTAGCGCGCCAGCGTCGCCTCGAACCAGCGCCGTCCCTCGCTGAAGTAGCCGCGGTAGTACCAGAAGCGGCGCAGCGCCGTCACGATCCGCAGCGCCAGGCGAGCGCGCTCGCCGGTGAGCGAGTCGATCAGCGCGCTGGCGGTGACCGCCAGCGCGGCGGAGCTGGGCGCCTCGTCCACGACCTGCAGACCCAGGCTCCAGGCGAGGGCGGCGCGCAGGTTGTCGTGCTCGCGCTCGAGCCGTTCGAGCCAGGCACGCTGGTCGGCGCCGCTCAGGTGCGGCTCGGCGGCCTCGGCCAGCGCGGCGAAGTACTCGGCGTGGAGCCGCCGGGCGTTCGGCGCCTCACCCTGCGCCTCGAGGAGCTCGAGGCCGAACTCGCGGATCGTCGTCAGCACCGAGAAGCGCGGCTCGCCGCCGTCTTCGTCCTCCCCGAGCTGTCGCACCAGGCTCTTGTCGACCAGCGAGGCCACGCCGTCGAACGGATCGACCACTGGCGTGTCGGGGCCGAGCAGCACGTCCACCGCCTCGAGCGTGAAGCCGCCCACGAAGACCGCAAGGTGCCGGAAGAGGTACTGCTCACCCGCGTCGAGCAGGTCGTAGCTCCAGCCGATCGTTGCGCGCAGCGTCTGCTGCCGGGCCGGCAGGTCGCGGGCGCCGCCCGTGAGCAGGTCCAGGCCGCTGCGGGCCCCGCGTCCGGCGCCGCGACCGGCGGTGCTGCCTCTGGTCAAGCGCGCCAGCATGGCGGTCGGCGGCAGCAGCTTCACCCGCGCAGCCGCCAGCTCGATCGCCAGCGGCAACCCGTCGAGCCGCCGGCAAATCTCGGCGACCGCGGCCGCGTTGGCATCGGTCAGCGCGAAGTTGGGCTTCGCCTCCTGCGCCCGGCGCACGAACAGGGAGACGGCCGGGTACTGGCCCAGCACGCGCGCCGGATCGACCTCCGCCAGACCAGCCCGCTCGACCGGCTGCGCCCACTCCGCGGCGCCGTCGGTCCGGCCCGCCGGTGTGCCGGTCCCGGGCCGGGCCGGCAGGCTGCGGCGCAGCTCGGCCACCAGCGCCGGCTCGGGCACCGTGAGCGGCTGGACCGGGTATTCCCTCTCCGCCCTCACGTTGAGCCGGACGCGGCTCGTCACCAGCGCCTTGACGTTGGGGGCGGCGTCGAGCAGCTCCGCCACATCGGAGGCCGCGCCGACCACCTGCTCGAAGTTGTCGAACAGCAGGAGCGCCGACCGCTCGCGCAGCCAGTCCTGTAACCGCTCCACGAGCGGCTGCTCACCGGCATCACGCGTGCCGAGCGCCCCCGCGAGCGTGGGGATGACCAGGCGCGGATCGTCGATCGGCGCGAGGTCGACGAAGAAGACCCCGTCGGCAAACGTGGCGGCCACGACCGCCGCCACGTGCAGCGCCAGCTTCGTCTTGCCCGTGCCGCCGGGCCCGGTAAGGGTAATGAGGCTGACACCCGGCTCCGCCAGCAGCTCGCGCAGCTCCTCTGTCTCGCGCGTGCGGCCGACCAGCGGGCCGCGCAGGGCGGGCAGGTTGTGCGGCTGCAGCTCGGCGGTGCGCAGCGGCAGGAAGGTGGAGCGCAGCCCCTCCCCGACCAGGTCATGGACGTGCTCGGCGCGCCCGCCGGCCTGCAGCCGGTGCTCGCCCAGGTCGCGCAGCGCCACCCCGGACGGGATGGCGTCGCGCACCAGCGTGGCGGTGGCGGCCGAGAGGAGCGTCTGGCCGCCGTGCCCGGCCGCCAACAGCCGGGCGATCCGCCCGAGCGTGGCGCCGTCGTAGGCGCCGTCCTCCGGCGAGACGCCGGCGGTGTGGAGCGCCATGCGCACGCGCACCCCGCCCTCGACCGGCCAGGGCTCGGCGGTGAGCGCCCGCTGCGCCTGGATCGCGGCCGCGACCGCGTCGGAGGCGGTGCGGAACGCGGCGCGGAACTCGTCCCCGACCGTGGCGAAGACGACGCCGCTCCGGGCCGCGATCGTCCCGCGCACCATGGCGTCGTGGCGGGCGAGCGCGTACCGCATCGCCTCGGGGTGGCGCTCCCAGAGGCGCGTGCTCCCCTCGATGTCGGTGAAGAGGAAGGTGACGGTGCCGGTCGGCAGATCGATCACTGGTGCCCTCCCGCGCGCCGCCCGCTCCCCCACCATCATGCCACACCGGCACGCCGGGGGCACCGTCGTACCCTGCCCCGCCGCCGCGCTCTGTCGGGTCGGCGACAGCTCGCTTCACGCGGTTGCCTGCGGCGGAGGCGCGCCAACCCAGCCGCCCCGCTCCGTCGGGTCAGCGACGAGCGCGCCGCGGCGCCGCAACCGTTCGGCGGCGCTATACTGAAGCGGCGGTGCAGGCTTCGGAGCCGACCAGGCCCTCGCACCGCGCCGCCCGCGCCCAACCGGATGGGGGCGGTTGGGCGGCAACCGCACGGCAGGAGGAGGGGGCAGCATGGCAGCGCCGGAGGAGACACGCGGCTCGGTCGAGGCCGAGCTGGAGCGGGGCCGGCAGGCGCTCGAACGCGGGGAGTACCGCACCGCGATCGACCTGATCGGCGCGGTCCACGCCGAGCGGCCGAGCGAGGCGACCAGCTACTGGCTGAGCCAGGCGACCTACCAGGCTACGCAGGCGTTCGTGCCCGACCCGATGACGGCCGAGCCGGGGCGCGTCGTCGATTACGTCGAGCTGCTGCTCCTGGTCGAACTGGACCTCGCCAACGCGATCGCCCGCCTGTCCCGCACGCCCGACTACGACGACGAGCGCGCCACGCTCCACCACCGCCTGGCCTGGGTGCGCCGCGCCGTCCGCGACCAGGTGCGCTTCGCCCGCGCCCGCATGCGCTGGGACCGCGACGCCGCGATCGACACGCTCGACCGCCTCTTCGAGCTGGGGCACCCGCCGCGCGAGCCGCTCGACGGCTTCTATCGCGGGCAGCTCGTGACGATCACGCTGGCAGTCGGCGTCGACCGCATCATGAACGGTCTGGCGCGCAAGTACATGCCCTGGCGCGGCAAGCTCTTCGATGCCGGCCGGCGGGGAGGCACCAACGTCTTCGCGGCCGGCAGCCGGCGTCTCGTCGGCTGGTTCTTCCCGGGCTACACCGGTTGGCGCGAGGCGCCGGTTGCCCGAACCGGGGAGGCGAGCGCCCCGGCCGCCACCACCGGCACCGCCACCCCGGTGGCAACCGCGGCGCCGCCCCCCGGCACGCTCTGCGCCTTCGACTTCACCACGGTCGTCGGGCGCGGCGCGGTCGACCCGGTGGATGTGCTCAAGATCGACTACGATCTGCCCGAGAACCCGCCCGATCTGCGCCGCCTGCTCGACGAGCTGGTCGAGCTCTCGAGCGGTTTCTACCTGGGCAAGGTCCACGTCTTCCGCCGCGACGGCCGGCTCCAGACGGTCGGCTACTTCAGCCTGAGCGCCTGACCCGGCAGACGACGTCGACCGCCCGGCTACTCGGGCAGTACGTCGGCCAGGCGCTGGGCGAGGTCGGCGCCGTGGACGGCGTAGCAGGCGTCCAGCCGTGCCGGATCGCGCGCCAGGAGCGCGTCGTACAATTCGCGGTGCATCGCGACCAGGTGGCGGTCGTCCTCGTTCACGCGGTGGCGCAGGGTGAGCGCGCGCCGGAGCTGGAGCGAGAAGCGAGCCCAGGTTTGCAGCAGGAGGCGGTGCCCGGCCAGCTCGCAGATGCGGGTGTGAAAGGCGAGGTCGGCAGCGTCGCGCGCCTCCCCGTCGCCGCGCTCGACCGCCACCTCCATCTCGCCCAGGATCGCTTCGAGGCTGCGGATCGCTGCGTCGTCGCACCGCTCGACGACGATGCCGGCCGCGAAGCGCTCGAGCACAGCGCGCAGGCTGCGCAGCTCGTCGAGGTCGCGCCGCGTCAGCTTCGCTACGAACGTCCCCTTGTAGGGGACGCTCACGACCAGCCCCTCCTCCTCGAGCTGGCGCAGCGCCTCGCGCACCGGACCGCGGCTGATCCCCAGCTCACGGGCCACGTCGACCTGGTTGAGCGGCGCGCCCGGCGCCAGCCGGCAGGTGACGATCGCCTGGCGGATGATGTCGAGGATGGTATGGCTCAGCGGCTGCTGCTCCACCTGCGCGAACTTCGGGGCGCGCTCGGCGGTCGTCATCGGGCAACCTCACCTGGCGAGTTGGGTTCGTCCGCAGGATAGCACGCGCCAGGCGCGCCGTCGACGCCGATTGTCGATTGTTGACAATTCCCGGGCCGACGTGGCAGACTGCCGGCACCGCCGCCTCGTCGTCCCGGTTCCGGTTCCGCCGCGAAGGAGGACAGCCCCATGACCCCTCGCCCCCGCGCGCCACAGGGATCGCTCTCGCGCCGCGAACTCCTCCGCCTGGCCGCCCTCGGCCTCACCGCCGCGCCGGTCGCCGGTTTGCTGGCGGCGTGCGACAGCGGACGGCCCGCCGCTCCCACCACCGCGCCGGCCGCTCCCGCCGCCTCCCCGGCCGCCACCCAGC
>JBHOQZ010000602.1:0-1715 GCA_042408635.1 Chloroflexota bacterium | reverse complement strand
CGGGGGCAGCCGGCGGGGCGGCGCCGGGACCACAAGCCACCAGGATCGACGCGGCAGTCGCAACGCACAGGAGCACCAGTGCGAGGCGATGGCCGGGCATACCGTCCTCCTTCAACCACGCTAGACCGTCGGGCAGGTCGATTGCCGACAACGAAGGGGTCCGCGCTCCCTGCCGCCTGCGAACGAGGCGCGCGGCCGTCCTTGGGCAGGGGGGGTGTCCGCACCGATGCGGCGCAGCATAGCAGGTCGCACCGGGGTGGGCGAACGGGGGGCACGGGGCGGCCTACCCGACCGAGCCCCGCGCCCGCCGAGTTCGATTGGCGACACTCCTTCGATTCAACTCACGCGGGGGCGGGCTACCGAACAGAGCCCCGCGCAGGGCTCCGGGGGCCCTTCAAAGCTGGTGGCCTGAGCCGGTCCACGCTCCTGCTCGGGGAGAACGTGACGATCTCCTAGGGCGGCGAGGCGGCCTTGAGCCGTGTTCAGCCGGCTGCTACACTGTCGCCAGCACGTGGTTGCGCCTAGGGTTCCACGCCGCCCGCACCGGAACGGGGACAAGCAGCGGGCGGCGGCTCGGTCCAAGCGGCGCCACGGCCCGGCGGGCAGCGCTCGACGCAGCCGTCCGCATCGCACGAACCGGCGGCCCCCCCGGTAGCGACGACGACTGGTGGGGCACCCCTCGACCGGTCCGCGTGGCGGTCGCGTCAACGGCGGCGGAGCAGCCCGGGCCGCACACCTGACGGCACAAAAGGCTGGAGGCTCGTAATTCGCCGTGCCCGCCGACGGGGCCGGGCCGGCCGATCGGGAGCTGGGGCTGTGGTGCCGCGCCGCGTCGTCTTCGTTTCGCTCGCCGTCGCGCTCTCCCTGCTCGGCGATTCGCTGCTCTACGTCGCCCTGCCGCTCCAGGCGCCCGCGCTGGGCGTGCCGACCGCGCTCGTCGGCGTCTTGCTCGGCGCCAACCGGCTGGTGCGCCTCGTCTCGAATAACGTCGCACCCGACGCCTACCGCCGCTTCGGTGGTCGCTGGACGCTGATGGGTGCGCTGGCCGTCGGTGGCCTGACCACCGCTACCTACGCGCTGCCGGCGGGCTTCGTCGTGCTCCTGCTGGCGCGGCTCGCCTGGGGTATCTGCTGGTCGTGTCTGCGGCTGGGTGGGCACCTGGCCGTGCTCGACGAGCCGGCGGCGATCCGCGGCCGCCTCATGGGCGCCTTCAACGCGATCTCGCGCTCGGGCAGCATGGTCTCGGTCGCGCTCGGGGGCCTGCTCGTCGACGGCCTCGGCTACGCGCCCACGATGCTCCTCTTCGGCGCGCTGACGCTGCTCGGGCTGCCGTTCGCGCTCGTTCTGCCCACCGACGCCTACGCCGGCACGTCGCCCCGGCGGCCCCTCGCCTGGCGCGACCTCCTCGGCCGCAACCCGGCCGTGCGCGCCGTCAACCTGGCCGGCTTCGCCCTCCTCTTCGTCTCAGCCGGCCTGGTCACCTCCACGCTGAGCCTGCTGGTGCTCAATCGCCTCCACCTGGCCGGGGCAGGCACCGCCTTTCCAGGCGGCGCCGTCGGCGGGGCAGCGACGGTTGCCGGGTTCCTGCTCGCGCTGCGCTTCCTCTGCGACCTGGCGCTCGGCGTGCCGCTGGGTCACCTTTCCGACCGCCTCGGTCGCCGCGTAACCGGCCCGGCCGGGTTCGCGCTCGCCGGGGTGTTGCTCGTGCTCCTGGC
>JBHOQZ010000601.1:0-3830 GCA_042408635.1 Chloroflexota bacterium | reverse complement strand
CCAGCCGAGGCCATGCGCGCGCAGGCCAAACGCGAGCGCCAGGATCGCCAACTCGACCGCGAGCATGACCAGCGCCGACCGGCTTAGGCGCCGTCGCTCGGCGGCCCGCGCCGACGCGACCGCCGCCTCAGCGGCCGGCCGCGCCGGCCACGTCGCGGCCGAGAGCGGCGCCATCCACACCCGCGCTGGGTGCGGGGCGTCACCGCGCCGGCCGGTGGTGGAGCCCGGTGTCGCCGGGCCGCCCGCGAACGGACCACGGGCGACGGCGCCTGAGCCGGTCGGCACTGCTCATGCTCGCGGTCGAGCTGGCGATCCTGGCGCTCGCGTTTGGCCTGCGCGTGTATGGCCTCGGCTGGCGCAGCCTCTGGTTCGACGAGGGCTACACCGCCTGGATCGTCGCCGGCGAGCTCGACGGCCTGGTCGCCACCACGGCCGAGGACATCCACCCCCCGTTCTACTATCTGCTGGTGCGGCTCTGGCTGGGGCTGGCCGGCCCGGCCAACGAGACGACGCTGCGGTTCGTCTCGGCCCTGGCCGGCACGCTGGCGGTCGCGCTGATCGCGCGACTGGCGGGCGACATGTACGGGCGGCGCGCGGCCATCGTGGCCGGTCTGCTGGCCGCGGTGTCGCCGTTCCTGATCGTCTACAGCCAGGAAGCCCGCATGTATGGGCTGCTGGTGGCGCTGGAGACGGCGGCGGTCTGGTGCCTCTGGCGCGGCCTGCACCGGTCGCCGGTCGGCTGGTGGTTCGGCTGGGCCGCCGCGACCGTGCTGGCGCTCTACACGCACTACTTCGCCGCGTTCGCGCTCATCGCGCAGGTACCGGTGCTGCTGGCGGCGCTCGTCGGCCGGAATCGGGTGCGGGCGACGGAGGGGGTGGTCGGCGCCACGACGCTCATCGCCCTGCTCTACCTGCCCTGGCTCGTGATCGCGCTGCGGCAGCTCATCGGCTACGGCGCCGAGTGGATCCCCGCGCCGACGCTGGAGCGGATGACCTCCGAGACCGTGCGCGCCTTCGCGACCGGGGACGTCGCGGGCGGCAGTCCCGATTGGCTGCTGGCGGCGCTGGCGGCCGCCGGTGCGCTCGCGCTCCTCGCGCTCGTGCGGGCGTCGGGCGCGACGCTGGTGGCGCTGCTCTGGCTGGCGGTGCCGATCGGCGCGGTGTTCTTCGCGTCGATCGACCGCCCCATGTTCCACGTGCGCTACCTCATCCTGGCACTGCCGGCCGTCTACCTCCTGATCGCGGGTGGCACGGCGGCGTGGCGGGCGGCACCGGGCTGGCTGCTGGCCGCGCTGGCCGTGCCGCTCCTGGTGCTGCACCTGGGCGGCCTGGCGGTCTGGGAGGCGACGCCCAAGGACGCCGCACGCGAGGCGTACGCGCTGGTCGAGAGCCGGCTCGGCGAGACGGACGTCGTGCTCTACGACGCCAAGCACCCCTTCCTCCACTACGCGGCCGGTGACGAGCGCTGGGTCTACCCCTTCGCGACCGACGGCGGGCTGCGTGCGGCGGTGGATGACGCGCTGGTTGGCCGGCGGCACGCCTGGCTCGTCCACTGGCGTCCGTCGACCGCCGACGCGCAGGACTACATCCCCTGGCTGCTGGACGGGCGCCACCGCCTGGTCGAGCGTTTCCACCTGCGCAACTTCGACGTGCTGCACTACGCGCTCAATGAGCCGGGGGCCGGTTCCCGCATCGACTGGAAGGCGAAGCCGACCACGTTCGAGGGTGGGCTGGCGCTGCTGGACTGGGGCGTGCTGCGCGATCCCGAGCGACCGTGGTTGATCGCGACCGGACGGGTCGATGCGCGGGCGGGCGAGGGCACCTCACTCGCGCTACGCTGGCGTCGCCCGGTCGGCCCGCTCGCCGACCTCTCGGCCTTCGTCGTCGCGGTGGACGGCGCCGGCCGCACCGTCGCCAAGATCGACCGCCCGCTGCTCGACGCGGGCCACCGGCCGACCGGGCGCTGGCCCGACGGCGAGTACGTGACCTATCATCGCCTCCCCGTGCCGCTCGGCACGCCGCCCGGCGAGTACACGCTGCGGCTCGGCCTCTACGAGACGGGGGGCCAGCGCCGCCTGAGCATCCTCGACAGCGGCCGGCCGGTGGCGGCGGATGTCGAGCTGGGCCGGCTGGTCGCGGAGCGCGGCGAGCCGACGGAGCTCGACGCCGCGGTGCAGGCGGCGGCGGTCGGTAGCGTTGCGGGCGAGCCCCCGGTGCTCGCGCCCGGCGTCCGGCTGGCGAGCGCCCACCTCGACGGCGATGCCGTTGCGGCGGGCCAGACCGTGGCCGCGCGGCTCTGCTGGTACGCCGAACAGGCACCGCTGCCTGATCTTGCCGTCCGGGTGCGGCTGGCCGGGACGGGTTTAGACCGTCCCGCCGAGACGAGCGGCCGGCCGGTGTACGGCCGCTACCCGGCGACGCGCTGGCAGAGCGGCGAGACCGTGTGCGAGTGGCGCGAGCTGCGCGTGCCCACCTCCGCGCCGCCGGGACGCTACGCCGTGACGGCTGCGCTCGAGCCGGGCAGCGGTGAGGCCACGGTCGGCGAGGTCGATGTGCAGGCGCGGACCCCGAGCGCGCCCGCCGAGGCGCGCGGCACACCGGTCCAGGCGCGGTTCGCGGGCGGGATCGAGCTGGTCGCCTACGAGCTCTCCGTACCGCTCGCGCCGGGCGCGCAGCCGACCCTGACGCTCTACTGGCGCACCGACGACGATCTGCCGGTCGCCTACACGGTGTTCGCGCAACTGCTGAGCGAGGCGGACGAGATGCTGGCCCAGCACGACGCGCCGCCCGACGGGGGTGCGCGGCCGACGACGACCTGGCTGCCGGGCGAAGTGGTGGCGGATCCGCACCCCCTGGTGGTTCCGGCGGCGCGGGGTCGTGCCCGCTTGCTGGTCGGGCTCTACGACCCGCGCACGCTCGCGCGCCTGCCGCTGGCCGACGGCGCCGACGCGGTCGTTCTCTTCGACGGGGAGCTCGGACAGTAGATGACGCATCCAATGCCTGCCGAGCCGGCGGCGCGGCGTAACCCGGGGGTGCGCGCCGGGCCCGGCCGGTCTGCTGGGATGGCGAGCGGGCCAGTGGTGGTGCGGCAGGTTGCCGATGGCCACGCCGCGCCGCCGCCGAGCCCAACCTGCGGCGCGGCGTCCGACCCGGCTCCGGGGCCCGCACCCGCACGCGGGTACCCGGCGGCGCCCACCACCTCCGGTCCCGGCTGGGGCACGGCCGGGCGAGTTGGCGTGCTCGACCGACCTGCGGCCGAGACGTGGACAGGCGCCCCGCCGACGCCGGGCCGCCGGACCGACGACTTCGCCCGGCAGCCCATGGGCCGGGGCGCGCGCCTGGAGCAGGCGGCGGTGCTCCTTGTCACCTGCCTGGCGTTTGCCCTGCGCCTGCACGAGCTCGGGCGGCAGAGCCTCTGGCTGGATGAGGGGTTGAGCCTTTATTTCGCGCGCCTGCCGCTGCCGGCGCTCCTCACGACTGTGATCGAGCGCGACCTGCACCCGCCTCTCCATGTGCTGCTGCTGCACCTGTGGCTGCCGATGTCCGGCGTCAGCGAGCTGGCCGCGCGCTGGCCGTCGGCCGCGGCCGGGACACTGCTGGTGCCGGTGGTCTGGGCGCTGGCCCGGGCGCTCTTCGCCGATGCAACCTGGCCGCTGTTGCCAAGGAGCATCGGCGCGCGGCCCGCACCCGCACGCGGGTACCCGGCCCGAGCGGAACGGCGGGCGCGGACGGCCGCCCTGATCGCGGCCGCATTGACGGCGCTCTCCCCATTCCAGGTCTATTTCGCGCAGGAGGCGCGCAACTACGCGCTGCTGGCGCTGTTCGCCACG
>JBHOQZ010000594.1:0-1374 GCA_042408635.1 Chloroflexota bacterium | reverse complement strand
CCTGGTCGGCCGGCATGGGCCGCCGTCCCCCGCTGCCGGCCGCTGAGCGGTGCCCGCTGCTGCCGTGACCGGCCAGGCGCTGCTGTCAGGGGATGGTGTAGCGCACGATCGGCCGGCTGGCCTTGCGCCGGGCGACTACCTTGAAGCCAGCCGCCAGGAACATCGGGCGCGTGCCGGTGTAGATCGCGGCGTCGCGCCGGGCGCCGTCCGTGTCGATCGGATCGCCCTCGACGAGCCGGGCGCCGTTGGCAGCGGCGTGGTCGACCGCTGCGCGCAGCAGCGCCGTTGCCACACCCTGCCCCCGGTGGGCGCGGTCGATGTAGAAGCAGACGATCGCCCAGACCGGTTGTGCATCGTCGATCGGGCGCAGGTTGGGCGAGCGCAGCACGCGACCGAACTCGGCGCGCGGCGCGACCGAGCACCAGCCGACCGGTATGCCGTCGCGGTAGGCGAGCAGGCCGGGCACCCGCCCCGCATGGACGAGCGCCTGGAAGAGCGCCCGGTTGCGCTCCCCCGCGTTGGCGTTGACCTCGGCGCTCGTCTGCCGCCACCACATGCACCAGCAGCCGCCGTAGGCGCCGCGCTCACCGAACAGCGCCGTCAGGTTGTCCCAGCGCTCCGGCGTGAGCGGCCGCACGACTACCGGACCCGCCGCCCCGGTCCCCGTCTCCCTCTCCACGCCCTCGATACCTCCTGTAACCAGCGTTTGCCTCGAATCTTGCATGCGGGGCGACCGGTTATCGCGCCCGCGCTTGACAGACTCGCCACCGGCCCGGCCGGCGGCTGGAGGTGAGCCCGGTCCACGCCGTCGCGGTTGACAGGGCCGGCATGGCGCGGCAGCATTCGCCCGAGGAGGGCTGCCCATGCAGTTCAGCCACGTCTACACGACCATCGACTGCCACGCCGCGGGCGAGCCGCTGCGCATCGTCACCGGCGGCGTGCCCCGCATCCCCGGCCGGACGATCCTCGATCAGCGCGACTGGGTGCGCGAGCACCTCGACCACGTCCGCCGCGCGCTCATGCTCGAGCCGCGCGGCCACGCCGACATGTACGGCTGCTACCTCACCGCGCCCGAGCGCCCCGACTCGCTCACCGGCGTGCTGTTCATGCACAACGAGGGCTACAGCACGATGTGCGGCCACGGCATCATCGGCCTGACGACGGTGCTGATCGAGACGGGGCAGCTCGCGGTGACCGGGCCCATGGTCGAGGTGCGCTACGACACGCCGGCCGGCCAGGTCATCGCCCGCGCCGCGGTCGAGCCCGGCCCACCTGTGCGCGTGCGCGACGTGGCCTTCCGCAACGTGCCCGCCTTCCTCTGGGGCGGCGACCTCGAGATCGACACGCCCGCCCTCGGGCGCCTCACGGTCGATG
>JBHOQZ010000591.1:0-2743 GCA_042408635.1 Chloroflexota bacterium | reverse complement strand
GTCGAGCACGCCGCCCGGCCAGTGCGAGCGGAGCGGGTCGGCCCGCTCGTAGAGCTGGTGGGCCGCCACCGATTCGACGGTGCAGACCTGCGCCGGGTTGACGGGCTCGACGCTGAAGCCGTCGGCGTCGAGCGTGCCGAGCAAGCCATCGATGCCGTGGCGCGGCGTGGCGGCTGCGGCGCCGCACTCGAGCAGCTTGCCCAGGTGCATCGCCGGCGCCGCCGGGTAGCCCGCGAGGAGCCCCGGCGCGGCCATCACCGCCGGGTCGCAGGCGCGGCCGCAGATCACGAGCTGCGCCTCCCGCAGCGCCGCCACGATCGGCTCCGGCCCCATCTGCGCGACGATGTGAGCCGCCCGCTCGATCTCCACCTCGTCGAGCGGCGGCGCGCCGTCGAGCGGGCTAACGTCCCCAGCCCGCAACGCCTGCCTCAACCGGGTGGGCGGCACGTCGCTGGGCACGACCGCCGCGGCGAAGCGTAGCCCGTGCTCGGCGATCACCGCGTCGACGATCTCGAGCAGCCACCGCAGGTGCGAGCGGGCGCCGCCGCCGCCGGCCGAGCCGATCACGACCGGCAGGCCGCGCTCGTGGGCGGCCGTCAGGATCAGCGCGAGGTCGCGCCTGACCATCGCAACGTCGGTGAACGAGACCCCCGCGCCGAGGTAGTAGGGGCCGGGATCGGTCGAGCCGGCATCGGCCGCGAGCACGTGCGGGTCGCGCGCCAACCCGTGCTGAAACGACGCCTCGGGGATGCCGTAGCCGAGCATGCCGCAGGGGGCGAAGATGCGCAGCGGGCCGGCTGACGGGTCGGGCAGCCGGGCGCGCGTGGCGAACGGCTCACCCACGCCCGCTTGCCCCGCCCGAGGCCGTGGCCGGCTCGCGCTCGACTGCCGCGCCGGGCCGGCCCCCACCGGATGGGAGGGACCAGCCCATGAGCGGCACGTGCTGCTGGGCGCCGTAGACGTCGGTGTCTCCGACGTGGCCGGCCGGCACCGGGCGGCGCAGCGTCACCTTGAGCGCCCGGGCCGGGTCGAAGAAGGTGATGGCGACCACGTCGGCGGCGGGGCGGCCGTAGAGCGCCGCGACCACCGTGGGGGTGAGCGCACCGCTGTCGCGCACGCGCTCGTAATCGACGGTCGAGCGAAAGACGGCGTCGATCGTCACGAGGAACGGGCCGGCGTTCTTGCTCGTGATGAAGGTCGTCAGGTCGCCCAGCGTCGGGGAATCGGGCATCTGCTCTCGCTCCAGGCTGGGACGGGGCCGCGCCGCCGACGTCCGCCGCCATTACTACTTGTATACAGTGTCATATCATGACTCGACGTGCATGTAAAGCACTTTGACACTGGGGCGGCTCTTGACTCTGTATGCAGTACACACTATCCTCGTCTGTAACGCGCTTGTGCGCCACCATGTCACCAACCGAGCCCCGATCCAGCCGGGCGCGCCCAGCCCCGTTTGCCGCGTCGCCTCCAACAATCGGCAGCTACCCGGAGGAGCTATGCCACCCGCTACGCAACTCGACGACCTCGAGCGCGCCCTGCTCGAGGCGGTCTCCCCCGAACGGCTCTGGGAGTACGTGTCGCTCGTCGCCCGCGACGTGCGCATGTCCGGCTCGCCCGAGGAACGCGAGGTGATGCGCGCCATCGTCGGGATCCTGCGCTCGTTCGGGGCCGAGGTCGAGGAGTACGAGCACGACGGCTACGTCAGCGAGCCGCTGCGCGCGGCGCTGACCGTGCTCGGGCCCGCCTCGGCCTCGATCGAGTGCATCACCCATGCCTTCGCCGCGTCCGGGCGCGTGGCGGGCGAGCTCGTCCATGTCGGCGATGGCGCGCCGGCCGACTACGCCGGTCGCCCGGTGACCGGCCGGATCGCGCTGATCGAGGGCCTGGCGACGCAGGCCAAGGTCGTCACCGCCGAGGCGCAGGGCGCGGCCGCCGAGGTCTTCATCAACGACTGCAACCTCCATCAGATGATCGTCACGCCCAGATGATCGTCACGCCGATCTGGGGCACGCCCACCCCGGCCAGCATCGGCATGTTGCCCCGCACGCCTTCCGTCTCGATCCGGCAGGACGCCGGCGAGCGTCTCAAGGCCCGGCTCGCGCACGGCCCGGTCGAGGTGGAGCTCGAGACGGCGGTGCGCACCAGCTGGGCGCGGCTGCCGGTCGTGGTCGGCACGGTGCGCGGGGCGATCGAGCCGGAGCAGTACGTGATGCTGGCCGGCCACCTCGACTCGTGGTTCTACGAGGCGGTCGACAACGCGGCGGCCAACGCGACCATGCTCGAGACGATGCGCATCCTGGCGGCTCACCGCCACGAACTGCGTCGCGGCTTCCGCGTCGTCTTCTGGTCCGGCCACTCGCACGGCCGCTACGCCGGCTCGACCTGGTATGCCGACCGGTTCTGGGAGGAACTGCACGACCACTGCATCGCCTATGTCAACGTCGACTCGACCGGCGCGCAGGGCGCCACGCTCTACGAGGAGATCCTGGCGATGCCCGAGACGGCGGCGCTAGGGCGCGGGGTGATCACCGATCTGACCGGGCAGCAGGCCGAGGTGAGCCGCGTCGGCCGCGTCGGCGACCAGTCGTTCTGGGGCATCGGCCTGCCGTCGGTGTTCATGTCGCTCTCGCGCGTGCCGATCGAGTCGGCGCCCGAGCTCTCGCGCGCCATGGGCGCGCTGACCGGCCGCCGCCGCAGCGGCCAGGCTTGGTTCTGGCACACCGAGCACGACACGCTCGACAAG
>JBHOQZ010000587.1:0-4498 GCA_042408635.1 Chloroflexota bacterium | reverse complement strand
GTTGTCGCCGCGTTCCGGCGGCTATGATACACCCGCCGCACGCGGCCGGCGCCGGCCAGCCCGGGTCGTTCACCCGGCTCGCGCAGCGGCCGGCACCCGGACTGCCCCGGCCGGCCGGGGGCCGGCGCGTGTGCAACCGGTGGGAGGAGGCGGAGCATGGCAGGGCTGACGGTGAATCCGGCGCGGGCGCTCCGGGCGCTCCGCGCGATCGGGCCACCCACGGCGGCGCTGATCCGGCAGATCCCGAACCCCGACCAGCCCATCCCGAACTCCGAGTGGACGGTGCGGGACGCGGCGGCCCACCTCATCGTCGGGCAGCGCGTCGACACCGCTCTGCTCGCGGGGGAAGCCAGCCCGGTCACCTCGCTCGACGAGTTGCCGGCGCTCAACGCGCAGACGCTCGCCCAGGTGCCCGAGCGCGATCCCGCAACGCTCGCCGACCAATTCGAGGCGGCTCGCGCGGCGTTCCTGGCCGCCGAGGCCAGGGATTCGGCCCGGCCGGTGCCCTGGACGCCGGCCACACCGTCTCGCTCGGGGTGCTGGTAGGGGTGACGGTGGGCGAGTGCCTCAGCCACGGCTACGACATCGCGACCACGCTCGGGCGGCCCTGGCCGATCGACGCGGAGCACGCCCGCGTCGCGCTGGCGGTCACCCCCCTGGTTCGTCGACCCAGCGGGGGCGCGCGGCTTCCGGGGCAGCTACGCCATCGCGCTGCGCAGCGGCCCGCGCATCACCTGCCGGTTCGACGACGGGCGCCTAACGGTCGAGCCGGGGTACCGGGGTCCGGTCGACTGCCGCATCTTCGCCGACCCGGTCGCCTTCTTCCTCGTCAGCTACGGTCGGATCATCCAGTGGCGCCCGCTGCTCTCGGGAAAGCTGCTCCCCTGGGGGCGCGAATCCTGGTACGCCGTCCGCTTCAACCACCTGCTGCGCAAGCCCTCGCGTTGCCGAGCCCCCGGCGGGCCGGTGGACGTCGTGAACGAGCCGCGGGCCGCGCAGCATTCGACCGCGCTGGCCCACCCAGGCTGGCCCGGCGGTCTAGGTGCCGGTTGCGGCGGCTGTGAGCGGGGCGCCGTCGCCCTGGGCGGCGCCGTCGTCGATCCCGTAGAGGTGGACAGCCCGCTGACGCCCCTTCACGCGCTCGAGGCCGAGGTCCAGGCAGGGGATCCGCTCCCTGATCTGCTCGTAGACGACCCCCGAGAGCACGATCTTGGTCGGGTACTGCTTGGTGAGGCCCTCGAGCCGCGCCGCCACGTTCACCGCGTCGCCGATCACGGTGTAGTCCATGCGCTGCTCGGCGCCGATGTTGCCCACCAGCACCGTCCCGGCGCTCAGGCCGATGCCGTTGTTCACCGTCAGGCGACCGGCTTGGCGCTGGAGGTCGTTGAACCGCACCAGGTTGCGGCGCATCTCGATCGCGGCGCGTGCCGCCCGCTCAGCGTGGTCGGCGTGCTGGAGCGGCGCGCCGAACACCGCCAGGATGGCGTCGCCGATCAGCTTGTCGATCGTGCCGCCATAGCGGTGGATCGCCTCGAACATGAACTTGAAGTAGCCGTTGAGCAGGTCGACGATCTCCTTCGCCTCGTACTGCTCCGAGATCGTCGTGAAGTCGCGGATGTCGGCGCAGAGGATCGTCACGTCCTGGTAGGTGCCGCCGAGCTGGAGCTTGTCCTTGTCCGCCAGCACCTGCTCGGCGACCTCGCGCGCCACGTAGCGGCAGAGCGTGGTCATCAGCCGCTTCTCGCTGGTGATGTCCTCGATCACCAGCACCGCGCCCAGTGTCGCGCCCTTGCTGTCGCGCAGGGGGTGCGCGCTCAGGTTCATGTTCAGCGCGTCCTCGGGCGTGGTGAAATAGCGCAGCTCCCAGGCGGCATAGTCCTCGCCGGCCCGGATCGCCTCGGTCAGCCCCTCGACCAGCGCCGGGTTGAGCTCGGGCCGCAGGAGTTCCGCCACCGGCTGCCCCACCGCCTCGCCGGTGGCCCCGAAGATCCGCTCCGCCGCTGGGTTCAGCGTCGTCACCACGCCCTCGATGTCGACCGCGACGACGCCCGTCGCCATGCTCTTGAGGATGCTCTCGTTGTAGTTCTTCAGGTAGACCGTCTCCTCGTAGAGCTGGGCGTTCTCGAGCGCGACCGACACCTGGCTGGTGAGCGCCTGCAGCAGTTCCTCGTCTTCGGTCGTGAAGTGCCCGCCGATCTTGTTGAGCACCTGGACGACCCCGATGATCTCCGCCCGGTCGTTGCGCACCGGCATGCAGAGGATGGTGCGCGTGCGGTAGCCGGTGCGCCGGTCGACCTCGGGGTTGAAGCGCGCATCGGCGTAGGCGTCGGGGATGTTGATCGTCTCGCCCGTGCGGGCCACGTGCCCGGCGATCCCAGCACCGATCGGCACCCGGATTTCGGCCAGGCCGGCGCCCAGCCCCTGGGCCACCCGCGACCAGATTTCGCCCCGCCGCCGGTCGACGAGGAAGATCGTGCTGCGCTCCGCCTCCATCGCCTGGCTGGTCTTGGCCACGATCAGGGGCAGCAGGTTGTCGATCTCGAGCTCGGCCGAGACGGCGCGCATCACCTCGAGCAGCACGGCGTTGGTGGCCGACTGCCGCCGCACCTGCTCGACCAGCCGGGCGTTGCGCAGCGCCACCGCGATCTGCGCGCCCAGCGCCTGGAGCAGCGCCTCGTCGGCCGGCCCGAACGGGCCGTCCGCGTGGTTGATCGCCTGGAGCACCCCCTCGACCCGCCCGTCGGGGCCGAGCACGGGCACACACAGGATGGTGCGCGTGCGGTAGCCGGTGCGCCGGTCGACCTCGGGGTTGAAGCGCGCATCGGCGTAGGCGTCGGGGATGTTGAGCGTCTCGCCCGTGCGGGCCACGTGCCCGGCGATCCCGGCCTCGATCGGCACCCGGATCTCCGTCGTGCCAAGGCCCTGAGCGACCCGCGACCAGAGCTCGTCGCGCGCGTGATCGACCACGAAGAAGGTGCTGCGATCGGCGTGGACGAGCTCGGTGGTGCGCTCCATGATCGTCGGCAGGAGCGTTGCCAGGTCGAGGCTCGAGGACACCGCGCGCATGACGTCGAGGACGAGCGGCAGCCGCTCGCGCGAGATAACCTGGATGCCGTCTCCCAGCATGACCCCAACTCCCCGTGCTCCGCGCGGCCGCCAGGCGATCCGCCCGGCGCCCCGACCGCGCCGGAGCCGCGCGCAGTCTAGCAGGTCGAGCCCTCACCGGGCAATGCGAAAACCGCGCGGGCCCGGAGGGGGTCGCGCGGTCGCTCGATCAGGGACGCCCAGCGGGCGGGCTCAGAACGGCGGCGCTTCGCGCTCGCGGTGGGTCTCCGGGTGCTCGTCGAGCGCGGCTGGGTAGACGTTCTCGGGGCGCGGCGCCTCGCGGCCGAGCGACCCGAGCGGGGTCGTCGGTGCATAGTGCGCGGCCGGGTAGCCGGCCTCGTCGCGGGCGCGCCGCTCGCCGGGCAGGCTGAGGGGCCCGGTCGGGATGCGCGGTCCGCCGGCGAGGCTGCCCGTGGGCGGATAGCCCCGGTGGGCATCGCCCGCGGCCTCACCGACCGGCACGGCCGCCAGCGCTGCCTCGACCAGTGGGTGGCTGCGGTTGAGCATGGTGGTCGTCAGGGGCTTGCCCTCGGGCGTCATTACCGGCTCTCGGATCAGGATGCCGCGCCTGACGAACTCGGAGAGCTTGCCCTCGACGAGGTTGGGGGCGATCACGCTGTGGTTGCTGGGGTGCTGGACGTAGCCCGCCAGATACCGGAAGGTGAGGTAGAACCCCTCGCTCAGCGTGCGCTCGCGCTGGTCGATCTTGCGGATCAACCATTCGTCGAGGTCGTTCATGTGCTGGACGTTCGGCGGCTCGAGGTAGACGACCTCGTCGGCCGCCTCCTGCAGATCCTGGCTAACCGCGCCCTGCACGCCGACAATGATGACGCGCTTGCCCAGTCGGTTACGCAAGCGGTTGACGACGCGCAGGAAGTCGCGGTCACCCGTCATCAGGATGTAGGTGTCGATGTTGGGTCGGTCGAGCGCCGTGTCGATGATGTCGAGCACCATGTGGACGTCGGCGCTGCTGCGGATGCGGTCGCCGTACTCCTTGATCGGGTAATGCTCCGCCTCGATGCCCGCCACGTCGAGCTTTGAGCGCATCCAGTTCGGCATCTGGCGCTCGAAATCGCCGTACGCCTTCATACAATGGAGCAGGCCGTACTGGCGGGCCACCCGGCGCAGGTCGCGCGGGTCGGGGTCGACCGCATAGAGGTTCCGCGTGCCAAAGACGATGTTTTCGAGATCGATGAAGACAGCGCAGTGCGATTCGGGCAAGCTCAAAAGCGAGTTCTCCCTGGCTGCATATCAGTGCATGTTCTCAACCCGCGCCCAGCCCTTCGCCCGACGCGACAGCCTCATTATAGCGAACCGCACCGCGTGGGCATACCCGGTACCGCGGTACCGGGTATGCCCACGCGGTGCGGTTCGCTATAATGAGGCTGTCGCG
>JBHOQZ010000586.1:0-4826 GCA_042408635.1 Chloroflexota bacterium | reverse complement strand
CGGGGGCTGGGACGGCCGCTTCTCAGCCGGGGGTGATGGGGGTTGCGGAAGGAAGTAGCGCGGGGATACGATCGGCAGGCTGAAGCGCGTCGGGTACCCGACCCGCAAGCGGGTACCCGGCGGGCTGCACGTTCGCCGCGTCGGCCGCGTCCGCCCGGGGGTGAACCCCCGGGCTGAGGTTGCGAAGCCGGCTGAAGCCGGCTCGCCAGGACGCGTCCCAACCCCCGCAGAGGGCTGGGCAGGCTGAGCCCGGGGATGCACCCCCGGGCGGCCGGGCGGCGACGAATGCCGGAGGCATCGCGCAACGATCACAACGCGGCTCTGCACACGCACGTATTGCCCCTGGCGCGGGCTGCGCCGGCCGCCCGCGGCTCGGCGAACGCCGGCGCGAGGATCAGTCGAGCGGCTTCTCTAGCTCGATCTCGTCGTGGATCTCGATGCCGTGGGCACCGACGAGGGGGATGGCGGGCTTGAGGTGGCGCGCGGCATCGACCGCGCCGGGGTGGAGCGCCTTCAGGCGGTAGCCCCGGCGCTGGTAGAAGCGCAGCGCGTCGACGTTGTCGTTGGTCGTGATCAGCCAGAGGCGGCGCTTGCCGGCGCGGCGCGCGGCGTCCTCGACGGCGGCCAACAGCATCGAGCCGTAGCCGCGGCCCGGCGTATCGACATCGAGGCTCGTCAGCTCGCAGTCGTCGGCGCCGAGGTGGTAGGTGGCCGAGCCGATGCGCCGATCCCCCTGGATGGCGATTAGGCCGTGCAGCTCGTCCAACCGGTGGAGCCGGCCCCGCGAGACCATCGTCTCGCCGCTCCAGAGGCGCCGCCACCGCTCCGTCAACCAGGCGCGATCCGCCGCGTCCTCGGCCGGGATGATGCGCGGTGTGCGCACCGCTTCCTTCGTCATGCGTGGAACCTCCCCCGGCGGCGTCCGCCTGCCGGGGCGTGCCGCATCTGCTTCTGAGTATGTCCTCCAGCCGGCGAAAGCGCCAACAACCTCCATCACCGGCCACGCGCGTGCGGCACGTGCGGTAGACTGGCGGCGGGCGGTTCGCCCTCGTGGTGGCGGTCATGGCGCCGCTCAGGCAGTCGGCCGGCACGATGCCGAACGCGCGCAGGACGCGGGCGCAGGCCGGGCAGGGAGCGAGGAGGGCAGGCGGCGATGAGCGTGATGCGGCTGGTGATGCTCGGGACAGGCTCACCCCGGCCCGAGGTGGACCGCGCGGGGCCGGGCCAGGCGATCATCATCGGCGAGCGCGTCTACCTGATCGACTGCGGGGACGGCACATTCACGCGGCTGCTCCAGGCCGATCTGTCCCCCGCGCGCACGACGCGGCTGCTGTTCACCCACCTCCACACCGACCACACCTTCGGCTACGGGCCGTTCGTGCTCGGCGGCTGGAACCTCGGCCGGCGCGAACTGCACGTCTACGGCCCGCCCGGCCTCCGTCGGCTGCACAGCCTCCTCTTCGACGAGGCCTACCGCGCCGACATGGAGTACCGGCGCAGCCTTGGGCGGGACCTGCGCGGGCTGGACGACATCGCGCTCCACGAGATCGGCCCCGGCGTCGTGCTGGAGGAAGACGGCCTGCGGATCACCGCCGCGCCGGTCGTGCATAACGTCCCCACGCTCGCCCTGCGGTTCGACTACGCCGGCCGCGCGATCGTGCTGAGCGGCGACACCGTGCCCTGCGGGGCGCTGGTCGAGCTGGCGCGCGGGGCGGATGTGCTGGTGCAGGACTGCTGCCTCGACCCCGACACGCGCGATCGCTACACGCGCGACCCCGCCAACCGTCCGGTGTGGGAGCGGATCGTGACCGAGCACTGCGATCCCGAGCAGTGCGGCCGGATCGCAGCCGAGGCCGGCGTGGGCACCATGATCCTCACCCACCTGATGCCGTTCGCCCGGGCCGAGCCGACGCTGGCTGAGGCGCGCCGCACCTTCGACGGCCGGATCCTGTTCGGCCGCGATCTGCTCGAGGTCTCCGTGTAAGCCGGCCCGCGGGGCCGCTCTGACGCGACGAGGAGGAACCACGATGCCGCTCGATCCCCAGGTCCAGGCGCTGCTGAAGCAGCTCGAGGCGCTCAATCTGCCGCCGCTCAACTCGCTGCCGCCCGAGGAGGCGCGCAGCGTGATGCGCCAGCGGCGCGAGCTGACGGCGGGCGAGCCGATCCCGGTGGGACGCGTCGAGGACCGCGCGATCCCCGGGCCGGACGACGCGATCCCGGTGCGGATCTACTGGCCCGAGGCGAACGCGCAGGCGGGTTCCGGCCCGCTGCCGGTGCTGGTCTACTTCCACGGTGGCGGCTGGGTGCTGGGCGACCTGGAGAGCCACGACAACCACTGCCGCGTGCTCTGCCGCGACGCCGGCTGCCTCGTCGTCTCGGTCGACTACCGGCTCGCGCCCGAGCACCCCTTCCCCGCGGCGGCGGAAGACGCCTACGCCGCCACCGCCTGGGTCGCGGCGCAGGCGGCCTCGCTCGGCGGCGACCCCGCCCGGCTCGCGGTGGGCGGCGACAGCGCCGGCGGCAACCTGGCGGCGGTCGTCTGCCTGATGGCGCGCGATCGCGGCGGCCCGCCGATCCGCTTCCAGCTCCTGATCTATCCGGTGACCGACCACGACCTCGACACCGCCTCCTACCGCGCCAACGCGGACGGGCTGTTCCTCACGCGCGAGGCGATGGCTTGGTTCTGGGACCACTACGTGCCCGACCGGGGGGAGCGCGAGAACCCCTACGTCTCGCCGCTGCGGGCGCCCGACCTGAGCGGCCTGCCGCCGGCGCTCGTCATCACCGCCGAGTACGATCCGCTGCGCGACGAGGGCAACGCCTACGCCGAGCGGCTACGCGCGGCCGGCGTGCCGGTCGAGCTGGTCGAGTATCCCGGGCAGATCCACGGCTTCGTGAACATGTTCGCGCAGCTCAGCGGCGGCCAGGCCGCGGTCGAGCTCGAGGCGCGGGCGCTGCGCGCCGCCCTCGGCGCGCCCGCGGCGGCAACTCCGTAGCTGCAACCCGACGCGGCCCTCTCGTCAGGGCACCCCTCGCCCGGCCAGCCTATGGGCGTTGCGAAAACAATCATCTTCCAGGTCGGCGCGCTTCAGCCCGCCGATCGCATCCCCCACGCTAATTCCTCAACCTCCATCAACCGACCGACTCACGTGTCGGTTGTTTTGGCAACCTCAATCAACCGACCGCCTTCCTAGGCCTCCGCTCGCACCCTCAGCGAGCCGCCGGAATGAAGCTCAGGTCGCGCGGCCTCACGGACCGATCAGGCGCGGACCGTCGGTCTGGGTGAGGTAGCGCGTGTGGACCGACTGCATGGTGTTGGTGGGCTGCGAGTCGGTGTAGACGATGGTGACGAGGCCGGTGCTGGGGTCCATGGCGCAGCCGAAATCCTCGAAGAGGTTGCGGCCGTAGGGACCACAGGCGAAGCCCTCCTCGCAGACGAAGCCGCGGTAGACGAGCGCGCTCGCCTGGACCTGCTGGAACACCGGCGTGTCATCGGTCGCGTTCGTGCTGACGGCGTAGTAGACGTACCACTCGCTGTCCTGGGCGCGCAGGTCGGAGCCATTGGCGCCGTACCAGGCCACGCCGATGCGGCCCGCGCCGCCGGCCGTAATCCAGGGCACGACCGAGAGGGTGGAGGGCGGCCGGCTCACCTTGATCGGGCTGCTCCAGCGCTTGCCGCCGTCGGTCGAGACCGCGAGCCAGATATCGAAGGCATCGCTCCAGGCGATGTAGACGTTGCCGCCGAGATCGACCGCGCAGGCGATGAAGATGTGGCTGAGCTGCTGGTCCGGCCGGCCCCTGTGGACGAGGTAGTTCTTGAAGTTGGCGCCGCCGTCGGTCGAGACGCCCATCCAGATCATGTTCATGTTCGGGCGCTGCGGCGCCTGCTGCGGGCCGCTCCACATCGAGGGCGCCTGCGTGGGCGCGGAGGTCTCGGCGCAGAGGAACGGGCTGTAGACGTTGCCGTAGCCCGGCGAGGCGTGGTTGATGTCGACGACGAGGTTGCCGCTGACGCTGTTGCCGTTGCCGACCTGGGCCAGCTCAGGCCGCTCGCGCACGTTGATCACCGGGGCAATCTGGCGGAAGTAGGCTGCGCCGTCGTCGGAGCGCACGACGTAGAACTGGCCGGTCGTGCCGTCGCGGTAGGACATGTAGACCGTCGACTCGCCGAAGGCGGCGACCCACTCCCGGTCCTCCCCGAAGCCGGTGGCGGCCTGGGTGTTCGTCGTCCAGGTGGTGCCGCCGTCCTTGCTCGTGAACAGGATCACAGCGTCGCGGCTGAGCGCGGCCACGTAGAGGTTGTGCACGCCCTGCGCATTAGCGATCGGCGCAGTGGCCAGGTCGGCGTCGCCAGCCGCGCGCGGCACACTCGTGCCGCTCGGCAGCCTGATCGGCATGTACTGGAACGTCCGGCCGCGGTCGACCGACTTCCAGACGTCGGTGCGGCCGGCCGGTCCGTTCGAGGCCGCGGCGAAGATCGCCCCCTTGGCGTCGACACGCAACTGCGGTTCGCCCGCCTGGTTCGACGCCTGGTTGGCCGGCGCCGGCAGCGCCGTCGAGGGCGTAAACGCGAGCGCGCCCACGTTCGCCCTGGCGCCTCGGGCTGTCAGCCGAGATGCAAAGGGTAGGTCGTCGGGCGCCGGGGCCGCTCCCCAGCGCAGTGAAAGGGCGCGCGACGCGGCGAGCGCCCCGCCCGCCAGCCCCTTCAGCAGACTCTTCCGCGTGATTCGCCGCACGGCTACCTCCTCGTCCCGCTCCCCCGAACCGGGAGACGGAGGGCGCGTGTCGAAGGACCGCTCGCCCTGACCTTGATCCCGTGCCCGCGC
>JBHOQZ010000583.1:0-3950 GCA_042408635.1 Chloroflexota bacterium | reverse complement strand
GGGGGGGCGCTCCGCCTGGGCCAGTTCGTCCCGGCCGCTGACCTTCTCCAGCCGCTGGCGCTCGCCGCCGTGCTGGCGGTCGCGCTGTTCGCCGTGCGGCAGCTCGACCTGCCTCCCGGCCCGCTCGTGCTGGCCGCGGTGGTCGTGCTGCCGGCGCTGGTCGTGCTCGCCTTCGGGCTGCTCGGGCGGCCGCTGCGCTTCGGGCTCGGTGTGGCGGTGCTGCTCGTCGCGGGAGTCTGGTTCGCCAGCAGCTACATCACCACGCTCTACCAGGAGCGCACGTTCTTCGGCGTCCATCGCGTGATCCGCGATCCGGCCGGGCAGTTCGTCAGCCTCGTCCACGGCAACGTCGTCCACGGCACGCAGGCGCTCGACCCCGACCGGCGCGACCGTCCGACGACCTACTTCTACCCGACGGGGCCGGCCGGGCAGGTCTTCGCGGCGTTCCGGGGGCTGCCGGATCGCTCCGTCGGGATCGTCGGGCTCGGCGCCGGCAGCCTGGCCTGCTACCGCGAGCCCGGCCAACACTGGACGTTCTTCGAGATCGATCCGGCGGTCGTGCGGATCGCTACCAACCCCGAGCTGTTCACCTACCTGCGCGACTGCGCGCCCGATGCCACGATCAAGCTCGGCGACGCGCGCCTGTTGCTCCAGACCGAGCCGCCGGCGAGCTTCGACGTGCTCGTGCTCGACGCCTACACCTCTGACGCGTTACCGGTCCACCTGCTCACGCGCGAGGCGGTGGCGATGTACCTCGACCGGCTCCGGGCGGGCGGGCTGCTCCTCTTCAACATCTCGAACAAGTACGCCAACCTCGAGCCGGTGCTGGGCAGCCTCGCCGAGGGGCTGGGCGTGGCCTGCATCGTCCAGGTCGACGGTCGGCCGACGCCCGAGGAGCTTCAGCTCGGCAAGTACCCCTCGACCTGGGTCGTGATGGCGCGCGATCAGGGCAACTTCGGCACCCTCGCCGTCAATCCCCGCTGGCGGCGCTGCGGCTCGGGCGGTGGCAGCGCCTGGACAGACGAGCGCCTGAGCGTGCTCGGCACGCTCTCGCTCTTGCGCTGAGCGGGGTCGGCGCCCGAGCGAGGCGTCGCCGCCCGCACCTGCGTTGGAGATCCGTCGCCCAAAGTGGACGATGTGGCCAGGGTGGGAGGCTCAGCCCGCGGCGGTGCCGGCCCCAGCCGAACGCCGCGCCGGCGCATGCGCGACCACATGCTCTGCCAGGCGCTGGCCGAGGCGGATGCTGTAGTTCTGACCGCGGTCCTGCGGGTAGACCTGGAACATGCTGCCGACGTAGAGGCCGGGGATCGGGGTGTCGAACGGCGGGATGTGCTCGCGGTAGTCGGTCGTGACGATCGGCTGGGCAAAGGGGGCCTTGAAGACGTGCGCCCGCTCGACCCAATCGCGCGTGAAGGTCGGGTGGATGCGCGCGAGCGCCGGCAGGAACCGATCCAGCACCGCCTCGTCGCTCTCACGGAACAGCGGATCATCCATCGGCAGATAGTTGCCGAGGTAGACGAGCACGCGGCCGCCGTAGTCCTCGCGCGGGAGCATGTTCGTATGCTCGACCAGGACCAGGAACGGGAAGCCGGGGTCGTTGATGTTGAGCCAGTAGGCGTCGGTCAGGCTCCGGTTGAGCTCGAGGACGACGCAGTGCGCGCCGTACGCTTCACCCCACTCGTAGCGCCGGCGGTAGTCCTCCGGCAGCCCGTCGACGAGCCGGAACAGCAGGCGCGGCGGCAGCGTCGAGACGACCAGGTCGAAGTTGCGCTCCCAGGCGTCGGTCTCGACCCTGAACTCGCCGCCCGCGACGACGGGCGGCACGATCCGCCTGACGGTCGTGCCGAGGTGGATCTCGCCGCCGAGTTCGCGGATGCGGCGCCCCAACTCCTCGTACATGAGCTGGAAGCCGCCGCGCAGATACCCCAGGGCGAGGCTGCGGCAGTTGACGCGCGACCAGAACCACGTCATCGCGATGTCGGGGTAACGGCCGCCGAACTTGCCCTGCAGCATCGGCCGGCAGTGCACGTCGTAGGCGCGGCGACCCATGTGGCGCAGCAGCCAGCCGGCGGCGCGCTTCCCCTCGAACCGGCGCCAGCGCCCATCCAGCTTCAGATAGGCGAGCACCGCGTAGAAGCGGAGGCGGTCGACCAACGGCAGCGGGTTGAAGGTGAAGAGGCTGAGCGGCGACTCGAGGTGGTAGACCCGGCCACCGATCAGGGCGCTGGTGTGCGGCGTGCGCCACACCAGCCGATCGCCCAGCCCCAGCTCCTCGATCAGGGCGATGGCGTCGCGGTCGGAGCGGAAGAGGTGGTGGTAGAACTTCTCGAGGTAGGCATCGCCGACGCGGAAGCCGGCGGCCAGGCCGCCCAGCTCACCTTCGCGCTCGATCAAGGTGACGCGCTCGCCCGCCTGTAGCAGCCGCAGCGCCGCCGTCAGTCCGAGCGCGCCGCCCCCCACCACTGCAATCGACCGTCCCGTCGCCATGCTCACTCCCCACACCGGACCGACGCATCCTAGCAGGCGCGCCGGGATGGTGGCAAACCGCGCGCCGGCAGCCGGTCTCCGCAGTACTGGCTGACCGCCGCCGCGCGGCGCTGCCCGCCGAGTCCGTCCCCGCCACAGTGCACCCAGAAACGGGGCAGCCGGGCGGGGCTGCGGGCCGGGCAGCACCCGCATCGACCACCCCGCATCGGCTCGGGCTCGACCGTTGCGTCCCGCCGGGCACCGACAGCGCCGGCCGACGCCGGTGGTACAATCGGCGCCGGAAGAGCCTGGACCCGGGAGGTCACCGTGGCACGAGCCGTCGTTGGCGGGGTCGAGCTGTTCTGGGAGGAGGTCGGGCGGGGCCGCCCGGTCGTCTTCATCCACCACCTGGGCGGCAGCGCGGACGTCTGGATCCCGCTCAATCTGCGCCTGGCCACCGTCGTCCGGTCGATCCGTTATGACGTGCGCGGCCACGGCCGCTCGGCGGTCGTGGCCGCGCCCGCCTCGCTCGACGACCTCGCGGCCGACCTCATCGGTCTGCTGGGCGAGCTCGGCGTCGCCCGGGCCTCGCTCGTTGGCATCTGCATGGGTGGTATGATCGCGATGACGACGGCACTGCGCCGCCCCGATCTGGTCGACACGCTCACCCTGATCGACACCGCCTGCGAGTACGACGACGACGCCCGCGCCCAGCTCCGGGCGCGCGCCAATACGGCCGAGCGCGAGGGCACCGCCGCGCTCGCCGCCGGCCTGGCCGAGCGGTGGTTTACGCCGGCGTTCCGCGCCCTCAATCCGGCGCTCGTGGATGGGCAACTCCGGATCCTCGCGGCAACCGACCCGACGGGGTACGCCGTCGCGGCCCGCGCCGTGGCCGCGGTGGACCTGGCAGCGGACCTGCCGCGCCTGCGCTGCCCGACGCTGGTGCTCGTCGGCGCGCAGGACCGCTCGACGCCGCCGGGGGCCGCGCGGCGCCTCCACGACCTCATCCCCGCCTCCGAGCTGCACGTCATCGCCAGCGCCGCCCACCTCTCGGTGGTCGAGCAGCCGGAGATCGTCGCCCAGCTCCTCAACAGCTTCCTCGCCCGCACTGCCCGCACCTGACCGCCAACCCCTCCGCCCCCTCTCGTTCCGAGCCCGCCGAACCGTCTCCCACCGGATGAGGAACAGGCGTGAGTGACCAGGAGCCCGCACGCGAAAGTGCGACCCAGGACATCGAGGTCAGATTGACGCTGAAGAACAGTAACGACCACGCGATCGGCCTGCACATCGAGCCGTGGGGCGAGGGATACAACTTCTCGCAGTGAAACGCAGACCTCAGAGATCCAGCTCGGGCGCGACCAAATCCTCGATCCGTTCGCGGCGGCGGACCAGGCGCGCTGAGCCGTTCTCCACCAGCACCTCGGCCGGGCGGGGGCGCGCGTTGTAGTTCGAGGCCATGCTGAAGCCATAGGCGCCCGCCGTCA
>JBHOQZ010000582.1:0-8095 GCA_042408635.1 Chloroflexota bacterium | reverse complement strand
TTCGAGCGGCGTTTCCGCGATGTGCACGCCGTCACCCAGCAGATCCAGGGCAGCCAGGCGCACTTCGAGACCGCGGGCCGGTTCCGGCTGGGTCTGCCGCCCGACACCGCCATGCTCTAACCTCGCGATGGGTCGGCGACCAGCCCGTCGAGCGGGAGCACGATCCGGCCGCAGCGGATCGGCACGCAGGTGGGCGGGAGCTCCTGCCGGAAGCGGGCCCCGGCCCCGGCCGCCGCCTCGAGAAAACGGTCGAGCGCTGCCATGGCCGCGCTCGGGTCGTGCAGGACCAGGAGCGCCCAGCCCTCGGCCCGGCACTAGGCAAGGGCGCGGCCCAGCCGACCGGATCCTCCCAGTCGCGCGGCACGGCGTTCCAGAGCACGCAGGTATAGCGCCCGGCGACAAGGTAGTCGACCGCGGCCGGGCTGAGCAGGCGCCGGTCGAGGTGCCCACCACCTCCGAACGGGCGGAAGAGCCGGTCTGGGTGGGCGAGGTTGCCGATGAGCGCCTGGGTGGCGCCGATCTCCGCGGCGGGCGCCCGCGGGTCGTCCGATTGACCGAGGGGCACGGCGTGGTTGAAGGTGTGGTTGCCTAGCCAGTGTCCCTCGGCCACGGCGCGCTCGGCCAGCCGGCGGCGCTCGGGCTGGACGAGGTGGCGGCCGAGCACGAAGAATGGTCTTCAGATCGCGTCGACCCAGCACGTCGACGACGTGCGGCGTGACGTCGGGGTCGGGCCCGTTGTCGAGCGTCAGGGTGAGGTCGAACATCTTCCCGGGCTCAGGGCTCGGCGACGGCGCGCGGACCGAGACGGTCAACGAGCGCGCCGAGCACGCTCCCCCAGACCAGGTGGGCGGCGATCATGAGGGCGTTGCGGGCGGCGGGGTGCTTCGTCGCCGCCCGCAACGCCCAGCGCCGGCAGCCAGCCGAGGTAGCTGACGGTCCAGACGAGGAGGCCGAAGGCGCGCCCCTGCAGCGGCCAGGGCAGTGGGAGCGCGAGCGGCGCGTAGATCGCCCCGGCGGCGGCGCCGTAGGCGAAGTGGCCGAGGAGGGTTGCCCCGACCTTCTGCCGCTCGTCGAGGTCGTCGCGCACCCCGGCCGCGGCGGCAAGGCGGCTCGTGATCTGCCGGGGCGGCAGCGGGTAGCGCTCCCAGAACGGCAGCTCCCGGTGCATGAGCACCATCGACGCGGTCATGGGCAGGGTGGCGATCGTGCCGGCAAGCGCGCCGGCCAGGGACGCGGGCAACCTCATCGCAGCCTCCTCCAGCCGGCAAGGCGGGGCCTCTGCCTCGACGCCACGAGCGCCGCCGTCGCCCGGTTCCCGCGTCGTGCCGTCCTGGCCTACCGCCAGCTCGACGACCACCCCGCCGCCGATGGGGTGCTGGCGCCGGTGGCCGCGCCGAGCGGTTGGCGCCGGCAGGGCTGCCCGGCCCTCGAGCCCGCTGCCGGCCCGGCTCCGGTCTCGGCCGGCCCGTCAGGGCAGCCGATGTAAGCGACCAGGCCCGGATCCGTCCCGGCAAGCGGCAGGTCGCCCCGCTTGCGCCGCGCTGGTAGTGTACACGCCCGCGCGACCGGGGGTGCGAATGGATGCCTGTTCGGCGGGGCAGGCGGCTGCTCTGCGCGTTCCTGGCGACCAACCTGTCAGATGCGACGAAGCGGCTTTTCGGCGGGGCATGCGGAGCCGGGAGCGGGCGGTCAGTTGCCCGCGCGTACCGCATCCGTCTCGGCGGCCGCCTCGGGGTCGTCGGCAGCCGCCTCCGGCCGCCGTCCGCTTGTCAGCCGGAGGGCCAGGCGCCGAGGTAGGCCAGGCCGGCCGCGGCGAAAATCGCCGGCACGCCGAGCGTGGTGAGCGCGGCACCCAGGAGCGGCGCGACGAAGCCGGCGATGTTGCGCGGCAGCGGCAGCAGCGCCATCACGGCGCTGCGCTCGCGACCCGGCACGTTGAGCGCGACCAGCGCGAAGACGATCCCGACCGTGCCGGCCTGGGGCACGCCGCGCAGCCCCTGGAGCGCCGCCAGCGAGAGGGCGTCCGGCGCCAGCGCCATCGCGAGCGCCACGCCGGCCAGGTCGAGCAGCGACCAGCCGAGCAGGCGCGCCCGGCCGATCCGGTCGGCCAGGCGGCCGGCCACGGGCGTGAGCAACCCGGCCGTCAGCCCGAAGACCGACATCGTCACGCCCACGAAGATCGCCGGATCGCGGGGGTAGAGGCGGTCGAGGTAGACGGGCACATAGGGGTCCATGAGGGCCGCTCCGGCCGAGAGCAGGCACATCGTGAGGAAGACGCCGCGCACCTCGCGCGCGGTCAGGACCCGCCCGAGTGTAGCGCGCATCTTGGCGCGCAGGGGTGTGCGATCCCGGCGGGCGCGATCCTGGTAGAACACGAGCACGAGCAGGATAGCGACCAGCTCCTGCACCGCGTTGAGCAGGAAGAGGCCGCGCAGGCCGAGCACGTCGACCAGGAACCCACCGTAGAGCGGCCCGAGTGCCATGCCGACGGGAAAGGTCATCTGGATGAAGGAGAGGGCGCCCGCGATGCGGTCTTCCGGGGTGACGTCGGCCTGGGCGGCCGCCGTGACGGCCACGATGCCGAAGCCGAGGCTATAGACGAGCCGCGCGAGCACCAGGTGCTCGACGCTCTGGCTCGCGGCGCTGATGGGGTAGCTGGCGACGCCGACGAGGTAGCCGCGCAAGATGATCGGCTTGCGCCCGACGCGATCCGCGAGCGCGCCCCAGAAGGGCGCCAGGGGGATCGCCAGCACGAGCTGGCATGCCGCCAGGAGACCGGTCCAGCGGGCGACCTCGTCGGGCGAGAGGCCCAGCTCCATGCGGAGGAAGAGCGGGGTAAACGCCTGCATCTGCCAGGCGGCCGAGATATCGAACAGCGCCGCCACGGCAAAGACGAGCGCCAGCCGCTGCCAGTCCGTATGCGGCACCGTCGCGCCAGGTCGTCCCTCGCCAAAGCGCCTCCCCATCGGCGCCTCGCCTCCTCCTGTCGTGCGCTCCAGTTGGTGGGCTTGCCGTAGTGCGCGGGTAGCGGCGCCTGGGCGACTGTGCTGGCCGGCGGCCGGCCTGTCCGTCGGGCTGTCGCGGTCGCATCGGTGCTGGTCGACGGAACCGCGGCGGGTTAGAGGGTGGCGTTGGCGAGGGTGAGGTGGTGGAGGGTGTAGCGCTCGAGGTTGGCGCGCTGGGCTTCGGTCAACACCTCGCAAACCCAGCCCCAGTGCAGCGAGACCCAGTCTCCCGGCGCGACCTCGTCCACGAACCCCCGGCCGCCGAGCTGCCGCGTGACGAGCGTCTCGGTTGGCTGGCCCAGGCGCAGCTTTCCCTCGACCAGCACCAGCGGCCGGCGCTCGATCCCGAGCCTCGCTCCCTCGACGCGCACGACCCGGCCCCAACTGATCCGGCAGTTGTCCATCGTGCTGAGACTGTGTTGCAGCTCCCCGACGCGGCTGTGGACGTCGAAGACGTGGAACGAGTGGTGTGGCCGCGCCCCGGCCGGCGCCTTGCCCACCACCAGCTCGAGGGCGCGCGGGCCAAGCTGCTTGCCGAAGCGCTCGCGCAGCGAGTCGTAGAGCCCCCGCACCTCGACCCGCTCGAGCAGGGCGTTGCCGAGCCAGTAGGCTTCCACCACGCGCTCGTCGAACGGGTCGGCGATCCCCGCCGAGCGGGCGATGAGCTGGAGGTAGGGGTAGGCGCCCGTGAACTTCCGCAGCAGCGGCGTCAGGCCCGCCTCCGGCTGCCGGGCGGCGGCGTGCTCGAAGAGGAGGGCGTTATCGTCCCCGCCGCAGTACTGGAGGCGGTTGGGCATGAAGGCGTAGCGGATGAAGCGCAGCACCCCGGCCAGCGGGGGCGCGCCCCCACTAACCACCACCTCGCACCCCGGCACGATCAACGTCATCGACTCAGCTCCTCGGCGCCGTTCCGTTCCTCGGCAGCCTCGACCACGAACCACCTGCGCCGAGTGGCCGCGGAGAGTTCGGACCCCTGGCGGCTGCCCCGGCGGCCCGTCCCCCCGACGCGCTCAGGGTGAGCGGTCGCCTCGGTTACCCGACTCGGCGGCGCTCGCGCTCTCGGCCAACAGCTCCTCCAACCCGGCGTAGAAGCGCAGGATCTCCTCCGCATCCTCGCGCGCCAGCCGCTCGAGCGCCGCCCCCGCGTGGACCACCACGTACTCCCCGACCGCCAGATCGGGCAGCCCCGGCGTGATCACCCATTGCGGCCGGCCGTCCACCTCGACCTCGGCGCGCCCCGCCGCCACGCGCAGCACCCGCCGGGGTATCGCCTGGCACACCCGCTCCACCTCCCGCGCCGACCGCCAGCCCGTGCCGCCCGTGCCCGCCGGCTCCGTTCGTCCGGGTGGCAGCGGCCCGCAGCGCGCTTTCGAACCACTCGTCTGGGAGCGGGCCGCTGCCGTTGATGGCCCAGGCGCCCCCCGCGCGTTCGGACCGCTCGCCCCGGCCGTGCCGTCCATGCTACCACGCCCGGGAACCCCTCCGGCCCGGCTGAAGGCGCGGGTCGAGCGCGGCGGTCAGGCCGTCGGCCAGCAGGTTCACGCCGACCACGGTCAGCACCAGCGCGCCCCCGGGGCAGAGCGCCAGCCAGGGCGCGCTCCGCAGGAACGGCTGCGCGGTGCCGAGCATGTAGCCCCAGCTCGCCAGCCGGCGGTCGCCGAGGCCGAGGTAGCCCAGGCTCGCCTCGACCAGGATCGCGGCCCCCACCTGCAGCGCCGAGGTGACGAGCACCGCCGCCACCGCGTTGGGCAGGACGTGCCGCAGCAGCACCCGACCCGTGCCCGCGCCCAGCGCCCGCGCCGCCACCACGAATTCGCGCTCGCGCAGCGAGAGCACCTGCGACCGCACGATCCGCGCCGTGCCCGGCCAGAAGGTGAGCGCGAGCAGCAGCGTGACCAGCGGCACGCTCGCCCCGAAGAGCGCCGCGGTCACCAGCGCCAGGAAGAACCGCGGCACCACCTGGAACAGCTCGGAGGCGCGCATCAACGCGTCGTCCACCCGCCCGCCCACCAGGCCGGCGCCGCTCCCGATCAGGCTGCCGACCAGCGCCGAGGCGAGCGCGACCGCCGCGCCGATGACGAGCGAGGTGCGCGCGCCGTGCAGCACCCCCGCCAGCACGTCGCGCCCCAGATCGTCCGTCCCCATCGGGAAGGCGGGTCCGGGCGGCTGGAGCGGAGGCGCCACCGGCTGGAGCGGATCGCCCGGCCGGATCCAGCCGGCCCCGAGCGCGAGCAGCACCACCCCGAGCGTGAGCACCACCCCCGCCGCGCCGGCCGGCTCACGCACGAGCGCGACGAGCCCCCGGCGCGGGCCGGCGCGCGACCGGAGCACCACGGGCGCGGCGCTCCAGGCATCCGGCGCCGCGCCGAGTGGGTAGCCGGCCCCGAGCGCGCGGCGCTCAGCCATAGCGCACCCGCGGATCGAGCACAGCGTAGACGAGGTCGGTGACCAGGTTGCCGAGCAGCACCGCGATCGAGGCGAGCATCAAGAGGGCCAGCAGCAGCGGGTAGTCGCGCGCCAGCGTCGCATCGTACAGCAGCCGGCCCAGGCCCGGCCAGGCGAAGATGATCTCGGTCAGCACCGCCCCGGTCAGCACCGTGCCGAGGTGGCCGCCGAGCACCGTGGCGACGGGCAGCAGCGCGTTGCGCAACGCGTGGTCGAGCAGCACCCGCAGCGGCGGCAGACCCTTGGCGCGCGCCGTGCGCACGTACTCCTCGGCCAGGGCCTCGCGCAGCCCGGCACGCGTCAGGCGGGCGATCAGCGCGAGCTGGAGCAGCCCCAGCGTCAGCGCGGGCAGCACGAGGTGGTGGGCGATGTCGAGCACGTCCTGCCAGCCCGTATAGGCGGCGCGCGCCGTGCGCATGCCCTGGACCGGGAACAGCCCGAGCTCGGCCGCGAAGACGAGGATGAGCACCTGCCCGAGAAAGAACGCCGGGGTCGCCGCCCCCACCAGCGCGAGCAGGCTCGCCGCGAAGTCGACCACCCCACCCGGCCTCGCCCCCGCGACCACCCCCAGCAGCAGCCCGACCGCCGTCGCCAGCAGGAGTCCGGTCAGCGAGAGGAGCATGCTCGCCGGCACGCGCCCCGCCACGACCTCGAGCACCGGCCGCGAGTAGGTGAACGAGTAGCCGAGGTCCCCGCGAAGCACGCCCAGCACATAGCGGACGAACTGCTCGGGCAGGGGCCGGTCGAGCCCGTAGCGGGCGCGCTGCTCGGCGTAGTACCGCTCATCCCCGCCCTGCCCGGCCAGCAGGTAGATCGGATCGCCCGGCGCCAGGTGGATCAGCGTGAAGGTGATCACCAGGATGCCGAGCAGGAGCGGCACCATCTGGCCCAGCCGCCGCAGCACGTAGCGGCCGCTGATCATCGCCCGGCGACCGCCCGCGCCGCCGCCCCGCGCTCTCACCGCGCGCCTCCCTCTCTCCCGCGTTCACGGCGTGCTCTCACCGGAGTGGTCGGGCCGATCGCCGAACGGTGCGTTGCCATCGCGACCGCGCGGCCTGCGCCGCGAACCTCGACACTGCGTTCGCCGAGGGCGAGGGCTACTCGGCCGCCCGCGGTCCCTTCTCCCACCAGGCGGGCTCGGCGAAGTGGCCGCTCCAGACCGCGAAGTCGCGGAACTCCCGGCGGAACGCCCGCGCGCCCTCCGTCTCGATCAGCGCGAGGTAGGGCACCTCCTGGCGGATGATGTCCTGGATTTCGCCGTAGTCGCGGGCGCGCGCCTCGCGGTCGACGGTGGCGGCGGCGCGGTCGAACAGCTCGTCCACGCGCGCGTTGCGGTAGGCCGCGCCGTTCGAGAACGGGATCGGCTTGATGTTGCTCGAGACGTAGACGCGCCGCACCCCGATCTCAGGGTCGGGGCCGTTGCAGTAGGAGGCGAAGCCCAGGTCGAACTCGTTGCGCACGAAGACCTGCTCGACCGCGGCGTTGAAGTCGAGCGTGCGCAGTTCGAGGTCGATGCCGACCTCGGCAAGCTGGGCGCGCAGCGCCTCGCCCTGCCGCGCGTACTGCGAGGCGTGGACGAAGGTGAGGCCCAGGCGCTTGCCGTCGGTGCCGGCCGGGTAGCCGGCCGCGTCGAGCAGCGCCCGGGCGCGGGTGAGGTCGCGCTGCGTCGGTGGCGCCGGCTTGTAGGCCCAGGCGACGGTGCTCGCGATCGGACCCGTCGCGACGCGCCCCTGCCCGAAGTAGACCTGCTGGAGCAGCGCCTGCCGATCGATCGTCAGATCGAGCGCCTGGCGCACCTCGAGCTTGTCGAGCGGCGGCCGGCGCAGGTTGGGGATCAGGGTGTCGATGCAGAACGAGCCGCCGGGACCGGCGCCGGTCTGGGCGATCGTGATCGCCGGGTTGCTCCGCAGCCGCGCCAGCTCGGCGCCGGGGATGCTCCAGAGGTAGTCGACCTCACCCTGCTCGAGCGCCAGGGTGGCGGTCGTCGCCTGCGGGATGATGCGAAAGACAACCTCGTCGAGCCGCGGCAGGCCGGGTTTAAAGTAGCGCTCGTGGCGCGCCAGCGTCACCCGGTCGCCCTTGGCGTAGTCGACGAACTTGAACGGGCCGGTGCCGATCGGGCGCAGGTTGGCGTCGCTCTTCGAGGGGTCCGAGCCCGCGTAGATGTGCTTGGGGATGATCGGCGCCTCGATCACGTCGAGCCGCTGCAGCAGCGGGCCGTAGGGCGCCTTGAAGCGGAAGACGACCGTCGCGGCATCGGGCGTGTCGATGCCCGCGAGCACGTCCTCGAGCCCCGCCTTGGTGCGCGAGTGGAACTTGAGGAGCGCCTCCTCGAACGTGTACTTCACGTCGGCCGAGGAGAACGGCTGCCCGTCGTGCCAGACGACGCCGGAGCGCAGCTTGAAGGTGTACTCCCGGCCGTCGGGCGAGACCGTCCACGACTCGGCCAGGTCGGGCGTGGGGTTGAGCCCTTCGTCGAGCTCGACCAGCCCGTTGAACATCAGGTCGGCCACCAGGTGCGTGCCGCCGGCCGTGGTCACCGCCGGGTTGAGCTGCCCGGGGTCGTTGTTCGTGGCGACCACGAGCGTGCCGCCCAGCCGGAGCCCCGGCGGCGTGGCCGGCACGGCTGCCGCCGAGGAGGCTGC
>JBHOQZ010000574.1:0-4404 GCA_042408635.1 Chloroflexota bacterium | reverse complement strand
CGGGGGTTTCCCCCCGGGCGGCCGGGTGGACGCAGCGAACGCGGCGCCACCCGCAAGCGGGTACCCGGCGCGCTTCAGGCCGCAGACTCTTCAGCCCGCCGACCACATTCCCGCGTTCATTCCGCCACCTCCATCAGCCGGCTGAGGGGAACGGGCGCTTATTCTGACGACCTCCATCAGCCGGCCTGGTAGGCCGAGCACGGGGCTTCGAGCCCCGTGCAGTCCTGACAGAGCGGGAAACAGGCTCCGGGCACGGAAACGGGAAGGGAGAGGATGGAAGACCGGGCACCGCTGCGGCTGGGGCTGCCCAGCAAAGGCATGGAGGACCAGACGCTCGAGTTCATGCGCGCGTGCGGGCTGCGGGTGGTGCGCCCCAACCCGCGCCAGTACCACGCCACCATCGCGGGGCTGCCCGACGCCGTCGTCGTCTTCCAGCGCGCGAGCGACATCTTCGACAAGGTCGCCGACGGCACGCTCGACGCCGGCATCACCGGGCTGGATGTGGTCAGCGAACACCGCCACGAGGGCGATGGCGTCCTGATCGCGCTGGCGGACCTCGGCTACAGCCGGTGCCAGTTGCTGCTGGCGGTGCCAGAGGCGTGGGTCGACGTCGGCGGCCTGGTCGACCTGGTCGAGATCGCCAGCGAGCGGCGCGGCCGCGGGCGCGAGCTGCGGGTGGCGACCAAGTACGCCAACCTCACGCAGCGCTTCCTCTACGAGAAAGGGATCAACGCCTTCAGCCTGGTCGAGGCGCAGGGGGCGATCGAGGCGGCGCCGAGCATGGGCTACGCCGACATCGTGGCCGACATCGTCGAGACCGGCACCACGCTCAAGGACAACGGCCTCAAGCCGCTGCCGGGCGGCACGATCCTGCGCAGCCAGGCCTGCCTGATCGTCAACCGCCGCGCGCTGCGCGCCAGCCCGCGCAAGCTGGCGGCGGTGCGCACGCTCCTCGAGCAGTTCGAGGCGCGGCTGCGCGCCCGCGGCTTCTACTCGATCACCGCCAACCTCCGCGCCGATTCGGCCGAGGCGGTGGCGGCAGCGCTCGCCTGCGAGCCCGCCACCCGGGGTCTGCTCGGCCCGACGGTGGCGCCGGTCTTCGCGCGCGACGAGACGGAGCACGGCTGGTTTGCCGCCACGATCATGGTCGAGGAGCGTGATCTCCTCCAGGCGGTGCAGCACATCCGCAGCGTGGGTGGCGCAAGCGTGAGCGCCGTGCCGGTCCAGTACCTCTACGCCGATGGCTGCCGCGCCTACGATGAGCTGGCGCGCGAGCTGCACGGCCGCTGAGCCGCTCCGCTGTTAACGCCATCACTGCCGCGCGCTGCCTTTTCGTCGTAAGATGGTTACGGTGTGCCGTGCCGGGGCGCGGCGGTGCGTCCCGGTCGAGCTCTCGTGTCGTGGATCGAGGGTAGATGCTGCATCTCTCCCGGCCGGCCGCGCGCGCGCTGCTGCTCGCGGCCCAGGGCCTGCTCCACCCGCCGACGCGCCAGGCCGAACGCGCCGACGTGCTCGCGGCCATCCGCCGCATGGGCGTGCTCCAGATCGACACGATCCACGTTGTCGCCCGCAGCCCCTACTTCGTGCTCTGGAGCCGCCTGGGCGACTACGAGCCGCGCTGGCTCGACGAGCTGCTCGCCGAGGGTGCTCTGTTCGAGTACTGGTCGCACGCGGCCTGCTTCATCCCCGCCGAGGACTACCCGCTCTACCGCCGCCTCATGGTCGATGACGCGAGCCGCTACAGCCGGCACGCCCGTGCCTGGCTCGAGCAGCACCGCGAGGGGGTGGCAACGTTCCTCCAGCGCGTGCGCGAGGCAGGCCAGGTGCGCTCGGCCGACTTCGCGCGCACCGATGGCCGGCGCGGCCAGTGGTGGGACTGGAAGTGGGAGAAGGTGGCGCTGGAGATGCTGCTCATCACCGGCGATCTGATGGTCGCGCGGCGGCACAACTTCCAGCGTATCTACGACCTGCGCGAGCGCGTCCGGCCCGACCCCTCCGACACCGCGCTCCCCTCCCAGGAGGCGGTGCGCCGCGCCCTCGCCCTCAAGGCGGTCCGCGCGCTCGGGGTGGCGCCCGCGCGCTGGGTCCCCGACTACTTCCGCACGCCGAAGACCGGCGCGGCCGAGTTGCTGGCCGCGCTGGCCGCCGAGGGCGCGCTGATCGAGGCCCGGGTCGAGGATGTCAAGGGGCCGGCCTACCTCCACCCCGACCACCTCTCGCTCGCCGAGGCGGCCGCCGCGGGTAGGCTGACGCCCACCTACACGACGCTCCTGTCGCCGTTCGACCCAGTGGTCTGGGACCGCGCCCGCGCGCAGGCGCTCTTCGGCTTCGACTACCAGATCGAGTGCTACACCCCAGCGCCGAGGCGGCGCTACGGCTACTTCTCGCTGCCGATCCTGCGCCGGGGTGCGCTCGTCGGCCGGCTCGACGCCAAGGCGCACCGCAAGGACGCCCGGTTCGAGGTGCGCGCGCTCCACCTCGAACCGGGCGTGGCCCCCACCGACGACCTGCTGGCCGACCTGGCCGGGGCGATCGGCGCCTGCGCCGCCTGGCACGGCACACCGCAGGTCGTCGTCCAGCAGAGCGACCCGCCGGAGGTCGCCCCGGCGCTGGGCGAGTTGGTGCGCGCGCTGCCCACCTGACTCCTCAGCCCGTCGGGGGGGAGTCGAGCGCGGCGGAGCTACGGCTGGCGGCCGCTGAAGGCGATCAGCCGGTCGAGCGGCGAGGCACCCTCGGGAACCGAAACCTCGTAGCCGAAGCCGCGGCCCGGCCCACGGAACTCCGGCCGGAGCGCCTGGCGCAGCGTGTCGTGCGCGTAGGTGACCAGCTCGTCGTCGAGGCGCGGCGTGCGGCCGGTCGCCTTCGCCAGGTCCCAGTTGTGGAGCACCTGGTCGGTCGTGTTGAGCCGGATCGCCAGCGCGGCGGGAATCTGGTTCTGGCCGAACGGCACCGACTTCTCCAGCGCGCCGGGCGCCCGCCACGCCGCCAGCACGGTCCTGACCGATTCGGCGTTGGCGGCGGCGGCATCAGAGCCGACGAAGTCGGGCGTGTTGCCGCCCAGCGGTGGCGCGTTGTCGGCGAGAGCGCCAGCGAAGAAGTGGTTGACGCCGATCATGTGGTTGAGCAGCGCCCGGACATCCCAGCCCCAGCACGGGGTGGGCTTGCGCAGGTCGTCGGGCCCGAGCTCGGCGATGAGGGCCTGGTTGGCCTGGCAGGCGCGCTCCAGCATCGTCACGGGATCCAACCGATACCTCCTCGATGAGACTGTGCCAGCGGTTCAAGCATAGCTGGCCGGCATCGCTACGGCAGTGCCGAAGTTCACACTGTGGCTCGCGGGGGAGCGTGGCCCCCTCACCCCGGCCCTCTCCCCCAATGCTGGGAGAGAGGGGGGCGGGCGGCGGCTGGACTGCCGTCCCTCCCCCCAGGATTGGGGGGCCGGGGGCTCACCGCTCGCGGCGGAGGCCGACGAACTCGGCGATGGCGAGCAGCGCGACGACGTCGGCGACGATGGCGGTGCCCCACCAGCCGAGCGGCGTCATCGGCAGCAGCCCCTCGACCAGCACGGCGGCGCTCGCGACGACCCAGGCGAGGTTGGCGACGATGACGAACCAGGCGAAGCGGGGGTCGACGCGCGGGCCCGCCGCGCCGCGCCAGAGCAGCGCGGCCCACGGCAGGAACAGCACCCCGATGCCCGCGACCGCGAGCGTCGGCAGGCCGACGGCCGCCCCGATGGGCGCCGCGCCCAGCATCAGGGCGACGGCGCTGGCACCGCTGATCGCGGCGTCGAGGCGCAGGACGCGCCGGAGCAGGCCGGGCTCGCCAGTGGCGGCGGTGGTGTAGGTGGTGGTGGTGTTCACGACAGTCGTCCTCCTGGTGTTTGCTGGCCCCGTCGGGCTCGACAGGGACAGCAAACGCCGGCGGGCGCTGCCACGACCACACCGAACGCTGCCAATCGCTGCCAGATCGGCGATGCTAGGCCGCCGATTCGGCTCGGAGGGCCGCGTCGGCCTGCCGGAGATCCTGGGCCACCAGGCGGGCGGCCGCGTTCTGCCAGTTGTGGAGCGTTCGCTCGGGCACCTCGCGCTGGAACCAGTCGAGCGCCGCCCGGGCGGCCGGGTCGAGCGATTCACCGGCCGGCCGCCGGCTGTAGGGGCGCAGGCCCACGATGTAGGGGAAGTAGAGCGCGTTGTAGTGGCGCCACTCGGCCGAGGTGCCGAAGTCGGCGCCGGCCGGCTTCAGGCGGGCGATGCTCTCCGTGAGCAGCGCCTTCAGCTCGCGGGCGCGCTCGAGGGTGTTGTCGGTGGCGCCGCGCTGGCGCAGGCGGCAGGTGACGACCGGTAGCCGCGCGAGCGGGCTGGCGGCGAGATGGCCGAGGTCGGCGTAGTGGCTGAGCGCACGGCGGGT
>JBHOQZ010000571.1:0-3172 GCA_042408635.1 Chloroflexota bacterium | reverse complement strand
GCGCCAGCATCCGCTTCATCCACCACAGCAGCGAGCCGCCGTTCTTGGCCTGCGTCTCGACGTTGACCGTCTCGTAGTGGAACTCGGGGTCGATGATCGGCGGCAGGAAGAGCTGCTGGGGGTTGGCGCGCGAGAAGCCGGCGTTGCGGTCGCCGGTCCACTGCATGGGGGTGCGCACGCCGTTGCGGTCGCCAAGGTAGATGTTGTCGCCCATGCCGATCTCGTCGCCGTAGTAGACGATCGGCGAGCCCTTGAGCGAGAAGAGCATGCCGTTGAGCAGCTCGATCTGGCGACGGCCGTTCTGCATCAGGGGCGCCAGGCGGTGGCGGATGCCGAGGTTGATGCGCGCCCGCGGATCCTTGGCGTACTCCTGGTACATGTAGTCGCGCTCCTCGTCGGTCACCATCTCGAGCGTGAGCTCGTCGTGGTTGCGCAGGAAGAGCGCCCACTGGCAGGTGTCGGGGATCTCGGGGGTGCGCTGCATAATCTCGATGATCGGGCGCGAGTCCTCCCGGCGGATCGCCATGAACATGCGTGGCATCAGCGGGAAGTGGAACGCCATGTGGCACTCGTCACCATCGCCGAAGTAGGGCCGCACGTCGGGCGGCCACTGGTTCGCCTCAGCCAGCAGCATGCGGTTGGGGAAGTGGCGATCGATCGCGCGCCGGATGTCCTTCAGGTAGGCGTGCGTCTCGGGCAGGTTCTCGCAGTTGGTGCCCTCGCGCTCGAACAGGTAGGGCACGGCGTCGAGGCGCAATCCGTCCACGCCCTTGCCCAGCCAGAAGAGCAGGACGTCGATCATCTGGCGCCGGACCTGCGGATTGTCGAAGTTCAGGTCCGGCTGGTGGCTGAAGAAGCGGTGCCAGTAGTAGCGACCGGCCTGCGGATCGAACGTCCAGTTCGACCGCTCGGTGTCGAAAAAGATGATGCGTGCGCCCTGGTACTTCTGGTCAGTGTCGCTCCAGACATACCAGTCATGGCGTGGAGAATTCGGGTTGCGCGCCTCCTGGAACCAAGGGTGTTGGTCCGAGGTGTGGTTCAGCACCAGCTCGGTGATGACGCGCATCCGGCGCCGGTGCGCCTCCTGCACGAACTCCTCGAAATCCGCCAGCGTGCCGTAATCCGGGTGGATGTTGAAGTAGTCGGAGATGTCGTAGCCGTCGTCGCGCAGCGGCGACGGGAAGGTCGGCATCAGCCAGAGCGCGTTGACGCCGAGCCGTTCGAGGTAGTCGAGCTTCTCGATCAACCCGCGAAAGTCGCCGATGCCGTCGTTGTTGCTGTCGTAGAACGCCTTGACGTGCAACTGGTAGATGATGGCGTCCTTGTACCAGAGCGGGTCCTCCTCGATCCCGGTCAGCTCCGTGACCGGATCGACCCCCGTCTGCTGGCCCCGGTTGGGTAGCGTCTCGACCATGGCATACCTCTGTCCGGCCCCGCGGCGGCCTGCCACCCGCTACCACCCCGACGACCCGCTCGGGTGTCGTTGGGAGCGTCGCCCCCCGCCGCCACGGGGGTCGTTGAGCCGATCAGCTTCTTGACATTCGGGCGCGATCCATCCCGTCGCCCTACGGCTCGTCGCGCGTCAGGTCGTCGCGCGAGGGCGGTGCATCGAGGAACTCGACCGGCGCCGCGTGCAGCGGCTGATCCCCGGTCGGCTCCGCCTCGGCCGGTTCCTCGCCCGCCGCCTCGCGCCAGGCTTCCGTCGGCTCCCGGCCGTCGGTTGCCCTGGGCACGGCCTCCGTCGGCTCTCGGCCGTCGGTTGGCGCTGCCTCGGCCGGGCCAGGTTCCGGCCCCGTCGACGCGCAGACTGCGGCGTCCGCCTCGGTGGCCGGCTGCCGCACCTCCAGCCTCTCCCGCACCTCAGCATCGGCGGCGGGCTCGCCGGCGATGATGTCCCCCTCGGCGTCGGTCCCGTCGGAGGGGACAACCTGCGACCCGTGGGCGTCGACGTCGGGCCCGGTCGCGCCGACCTCCAGGGCGGCCTCACCCGGCTCCGGTGCCGCGACCTCGCTCTGCGCCTCGAGCTCCGGCTCGGTCGGCCCCGGCTCGGGCTCAACCCGCGGGGCGGACAGGGACACCCCTGCCTGATCGGACGGAGGGGCCGCCCACGGCTCGGGCCTGCCCGCCGGCGGGGGCGTTGCCACGTGCGGGGGCGTTGCCACGTCCGGTGCCCGCCCGTTCGCCCCGGTCGGCGCGGGCCCGATGGCCGGCTCCGGTGCGGTCGCGGTCGGCGCGGTCGCTCCGTTGGGCACTTCATCGGCCGGCTCGACCACGACATCCCCCAGCGCCGGCGGCGCCAGCACCTCCTGATCCGGGCCGGCGGTCGCGGCCTGCTCATCAAGCTGGCGCGCCGCGCTCTCGTCGCGGGAGAGGACCTCGATCGGCCGCGGCCGGGCCGGCAGGCGCATGATGTGGGCCGGGGCCGGTTCGGCGTGCGGGTCGAGCCAGACGTAGTTGGTGCGGCCGTGCCAGGTATAGCGCGCGCCGGTCAGCAGGTCCTCCACCTCGTAGTCGGCGTCGGGCGCGAGACCCAGCTCCTCGATTGGCGCGTCGACGTGGCTCCAATGCGGCCGGTGCGGGTCGAGGTTGACTACGACCAGGATGGCGTTGTCGCGCTCGGGCGTCAGTTTGCCGTAGCAGATGATGTTCGGGTCGGTCGAGCCGTAGAAGCGGAGGTTGTCGTAGAGCTGAAGCGCGGGGTTTTCGCGGCGGATCTGGTTGACGCGCGCGATCAGCGGCTTGATGTTGCCAGGCCGGTCCCAATCCCAGACCTTGTACTCATACATCTCCGAGTCGAGGTAGTACTCGGTGCCGGGGCGCGACCGGTTCTCACACAGCTCGAAGCCGCTGTAGATGCCGTAGACCGACGAGAGCGTGGCGGCCAGCACGAAGCGGATCTTGAACGCTGGGCGGCCTCCCTCCTGCAGGAACACCGGCAAGATGTCGGGGGTGTTGGTGAAGAGGTTGCCGCGGAAGTACTCGCGCATCTCCGACTGCGTCAGCTCGGTCAAGTACTCTTCGAGCTCGGCGCGCGTGTTGCGCCAGGTGAAGTAGGTGTAGGACTGTGTGAAGCCGACCTTGCCGAGCAGGCGCATCATCTTCGGCCGCGTGAATGCCTCCGACAGGAAGATCACGTCGGGGTAACGCGCTTGCACCTCGCGGATCAACCAGC
>JBHOQZ010000565.1:0-1830 GCA_042408635.1 Chloroflexota bacterium | reverse complement strand
GCTGTACCGGCGCTTGTAGTTCGCGTACCACTCGGCGCTGGCGCCGGTGAGCTTGTCGGGGGGAACCCCGCCGAAGGTCACGTAGGCGCCCTCGGCCGCCTCGCCTGCGCCTTTGAGGAACGCCGTCTCGAAGACGCCGTCGACGCTCATGAAGGCGGCAGAGAGGCCGGCGTCGCGCAGGTCCTTGAGGAGCTTGCCGCCGTTGGTCTGCGAGGTGCCACCGAAGTAGACGAGGTCGGGGTTGAGCGCGCCGATCTTGTTGGCGAGCGGCTGGTAGGAGGCGGCGCGCAGATCGATCCCCCTGCGGCCACCACCGTGCTCCGCATCGCCCGTTCGGTGGCCTGCCCGGTCGCCGCGTTGCTGCCCAGGGCGCTCGCCTCGCGCCGGCGCGGTGGCGGGATCCGGTGCAGTTGTCGCTCGACGTCATGAACGAGGCGATGGCACGTGCAGCCCGCGCCGGCGCGGTGGCGGGATCCGGTGCAGTTGTCGCAGCCGAGCGGGCGGGAGCGGTTGCCGACGGTTGGTGGGTGGGCGCCGAAGCCAGGGGCACGGCGGAGGGTGCAGGGGGAGCGCGGACGAATCGCCGGGACGGCCGGCAGTCCGCAGGGGGTGGAGCCCGCCGGGGGGGTCGAAGCCCTGAGCCGCAGTCGGCGCAGAAGCGATCGGTGGGGGAGGCCGACCGTGCCGCACCCGGGGCAGGCGTTGAGCGGGCCGCCGCACGCCGTGCAGAAGCGTGCGCCGCCACGAACCTCGGAGCCGCAGGCTGAACAGCGCAACGACGTCGCTCCCCGTCACAGTGGTGTGCGCCGCGCCCGGTTCAGCGCGCAGTCTACGCTGCTGCCGCGCACGGGTCAATCCTCCACGAGTTGCGGCCGGCTCAGCCTGGCGACTGCGGCTCGATGGCTGCAATGGTTGGCACGACCGGCATCGGTCGTGGCCGGGAGTCGGTCTGGCTCGTCGTCGCGGCGGGCGCGGCGGGTGGGCAACCCGCCCGGGCGGGGATTTGCTATCATGGCAGCGGTTGGCCTCAGCCGGGCGTGCGTCCCGGCGCCACTCCCGCCCCCGTAGCTCAGAGGATAGAGCAGCGGTTTCCTAAACCGCGTGTCGCAGGTTCGACTCCTGCCGGGGGTACCAAAACATGCCCATCCCGTGGATAGGAACTCCGGAAAAACGGAGCTGCTGACCACGTGATGGTACATCGAGTGGACATGGTGGGCGCTGGCTCGGGCGAGGGCTCCGCCGCATACCCCCACCGATACCCCCACCAGCGTCAACCCCCACCCGTGGAGCTCAGCAGGCGCTCCATGGCAGCCGTGGCCTGCCGCTGCAGGGTCGGGGTGACGTGGCTGTACAGGTCGAGCGTCACCGCGAGCTGGCTGTGCCCGAGCCGGTCGGCGACGACCTTCGTGAGCTGCGGCTCGGCGCCGGGTGTCGCGGTCCGGCCGCGCTGCCGCGGTGGCTGTTGGTCCGGGGGCTTTGCCTGTCCGCCTGCACCCCGGCGCAGGCGTGCCGGGCCGGAGAGGGTTGCCGGTTCTGCTACGATGCCGCTCGGCGCCCGCGGTGCCGGACCATGTGCGTGCGGCGAGGTCCGGAGCGGGGCGACCGGTGAGGAGGGAAGAGAGCCATGGATCTGCGGTTGCGGGGCAAGGCGGCGATCGTCACGGGCGGCAGCGAGGGGATCGGGCGGGCGGCCGCCGCCGCCCTGGCCGCCGAGGGCGTCCGCGTCGCCGTCTGCGCGCGGCGGCCCGACGTGCTCGAGCGGGCGGCGCGCGAGATCGCGGAGGCGACGGGCGGCGAGGTCGTGCCGATCGCGGCCGACGTCAGCCGGGC
>JBHOQZ010000561.1:0-2686 GCA_042408635.1 Chloroflexota bacterium | reverse complement strand
CGGGGTGTCCCCGGGCTGGGCGCTCCTCGGCGCGGTCGCCTACGCGCTCATGTGGTTCGGTGTGCACGTCCAGCCCGCCATCATGGCGACGCTGCTGCTCATGCCCTACGCCGGCTGGCGTGCCCTGGTCCCGCTCGATCGGTCGGACGACACGCCCCCGGGACTCCCGGGCGGCAATGCGGGCGGCAGATCGACCGACAACCGGACGGTTCGGGGGCGGCTGGCGGCGGCCGCCGTCGTGCTCGGCGTGGTGATCGGCCTGGGCGCGGCGCTGGCGGCGGTTCAGATTCTGCCGCTCTGGGAACTCGGCAGCGCCTCCCGGCGGGGCGAGCCGCAGGATCCCGCCTTCGGCGGCACCTATTCGACGCCGATCTACAACCTGATTACCCTCCTGCTGCCCGACTTCTTCCGCGGCGGGCCGGCCGGCTGGGCGCTCTGGCCCGCCTGGGAGATCGCGCTCTACGTCGGCATCGTCCCGCTCGCGCTGGCCCCGCTGGCCTGGCTCGACCGAACGCGGCGCCGGGCGCTGGCTCTACCCTGGACGCTGGTCGCGCTGGCGAGCCTCATCCTCGCCTTTGGACGGTACATTCCGCTGCCGCTCCACGAGTGGCTCTGGCAGCTCCCGCCGTTCGCCTACCTGCGGGCGCCCGGCCGGTTCAGCTTCCTCTTCACCCTGGCGCTGGCGGCGCTGGCGGGGCTGGGCTGCCACTGGCTCGCGGCTGCGGCCCCCGCCCGCCAGCCCGGAGCCCGCCGCCGGCTCGCGCTGGTGGTCGGCGGACTCGGCCTGACCGGGGTCGTGGTCGCGGCCGCCCTCCTGCTCACCCGCCGCTGGCTGGCGGCGCACCGCGAGGCCGCGCTCGACCTGATCCGCGAGCACTACCTCGCCCTCCCCCACGCGCCGACGGTGCCCCCGGCGGAGGCGGTTTATGTCCTCCTGCGCGACGCGCTGGCGCCGAGCGCACCCGGCACGCTGCTGGCGGCCGGTTTCGGCGCGGCGGCGCTCATGCTGCTCGCGCTCGTCCTGTGGCGGCCGGCGCTGCGGCGGGTCGCGGCCGTCGCGCTCGTCGGGCTGCTCGCGCTGGACCTACTGCGGTTCGCGCACGACTTCCACCCGCAAATGGCGCTGACGGCGCTCGACAACCCGGCCCCCGCCGCGCGCTTCCTGGCAGCCGCCGGCGCTGACGGCCGCGCCTTCGCCTTCCCGGGCACCCAGGTCGAGCCGAATCGCCTGATCGGCGTGGGCGTGCCCGAGATCGGAGGCTACAGCTCCCTGCAGAGCGCGCGCAGCATCGGCTACACGAGCTACCTGCTGGCCGCCGACAGCCCGCTCCTCGATCTGGCGGGCGTGCGCTGGGTCGCGGTGCCGGCCGCCGAGCCGCCCCGGCTCCAGCACGCCGGCACGCGCTTCGACGTCGCTCGGCCGCTCTACAACGGCACGCCGGGGAACCCGACGGAGCGGACCGCCTTCCGCCTCGATCCGCCGGCTCCGGCGACCGAGCTGCGGCTGGTCTCGCGGCTCCGCTACGGCGCGTCGGCGACGCAGGGCAGCACCGTCGGCACGCTCACCGTCACCGACGTGGCCGGCCAGACCTGGCAATGGCCTATCCGCGCCGGCATCGAGACGGCGGAGTGGGCGTGGGAGCGCCCCGATGTGCGGGCGGTGGGTGCCCACGACCGGCCGCCCGTCGCCTTCACCTGGCAGAGCGACAACCGCGAGGACGGGCGCTTCACCGCCCACCTCTACGACGCCCGCTTCGCCCTCGACCGGCCGGCGCGGATCGCCCGCGTCGAGCTCGCGGCGCTCGCCCCCGGCGTCCAGCTCCAGGTCAACGGCCTCAGCCTCTACGACGCGGCGACCGGCAGCCAGCGCAGCCTCGGCCGCTTCGATGCCGAGCGCTACACGCTCGCCTGGTCGGACGAGGCGACGCGCGTCTGGGAGAACCGGCAGCGATTGCCGCGCGCCTTCCTAGTCGACGAGGCGGTGGCGGTCGACAGCGCCGATCAGCAGGATCTACGCCGCCGCGTCGACCTGCTCAACCTGATTGCCGAGGGCCCCTTCGACGTGGCCCGGCGTGCGATCATCCTCGATGGCCCGCCCGAGCTGCCCCGCCCGGTCGACGGCGTCGTGCCCCCCGCGGCGGGGTCGGCCGCTAGCGGGGAGGGTGAGGTCACCGTCGAGGCGGTGCGGCCGGAGTGGCTCCGGCTGCGGGTCGAGGTGCCCGAGGCGCGCTGGCTCGTCGTGGCCGACGCCTACGATCCCGGCTGGGCAGCGACGGTCGACGGCGTGCCGACCCCGGTGTACCGGGCCGACGCCCTCTTCCGGGCGGTGCGGGTGCCGGCGGGGGCGCACGTCGTCGAGATGCGATTCGTGCCGGCGGGGCTGCCGGCCGGGCTGGCGATCTCGTGCGCGGCGCTGGCCGGGCTCGGCGCGGCCGCGCTGGCGACGCGGTGGCGGTCGCGGGGGAGAGGTGGCTCGTGATCTATCTGATCCAGGGTGAGGACGAGTTTCTGCGGACGGAGGCGGTCGCCCAGCTCAAGGCCGCGCTCGGTCCCGACGAGACGACCGCCGCGATGAACACGACCCGGCTCGACGGCGCGTCGCTGAGCCTGGGCGCGCTGCGGGCGGCGGCTGACGCGCTCCCGTTCCTAGCCGAGCGCCGCCTGGTGATCGTCGAGGGGGCTGGGC
>JBHOQZ010000560.1:0-3973 GCA_042408635.1 Chloroflexota bacterium | reverse complement strand
GCCATGGGCAGGAGCGGCAGCGGCAGCCAGGCCGCCGGGTCGGCCGAGACGCGCCCGCGCAGGAACTGGTCGAGCTGGCGCGCCTGACCCCGCTCGCCCACGAGCGTCACCACTGACCAGAGCGCCACCGCCAGGAGCAGGAGCCAGCCGCGGCCGTCGAGCCGGCGCAGGAGCGCCAGCACGGCGGCGGCCCAGAGCGCGCCCAGCGGCACGAGCAGCGGGTTGGTGCGCGTCAGGTTCCAGTCGAGGTAGATGCGCGCGGTGTGCTGGAACGGCGGCTGCGCCGCCAGCGTCGGGATGGCCGCGATGGCATGCACAACGTCGGGGGTGTTGTTCTGCTTCAGCGGCCCCAGGCATGGGCCCAGGCTGAAGGCGAGCAGGAGGCAGCTCAGGAGCAGATAGGTGTACCACGGCAACCGCTCGCCCGGCCGCAGCGCCAGCCGGCAGGTGAGGAAGCCGAGGCAGATCGTCAGCCACGCCCAGCCGAGCATCGCGTGTGGCGTCGACCACGCCGTCTCGTCGAGGCCAAACGCCGAGTGCCAGGCGTTGTCGAGGACGCCGCCGGCGAAGCCGAGCACGGCAAAACCGCCGCCGAGCAGGACCAATGGCGCGGGCAGCGCGCAGCCGCCCGCGGTTCGGGCGGGACGCGCCAGCACTGCCAGCCGCACCCACTCGACGCCCGGCGGACCGAACGCCGCCCGCAGTGCTGGCGAGAGGGTGAGGTGAACGATCATGGCGGCGTTCAGCGCCGTCGTCGCGTAGATGAAGACGTGCGGCGGCGACCAGAAGCTCTCGAAGGCGTTGCGCACGTGCCAGGCGGCGTCCCAGTTGCGGCCGACCGTGACCGTGACGAGCAGCACCAGCAGCGCCGCCCAGAGCCAGCGCCCCGCCGCGCCCCGGTCGACGTTGGCCGCACCGCGCCCGGCGGCGGTGGGGGCGTGCCTGGCGCCGGGCGCCCGCCCGATCGTCGTTCCCTGCATCCCGCACCTCCACGGCCGACGCGGCTACCGCCGGCCTGCCTTGCCACCCAGTCTAGCGCCGGACTGTCAAGGCGTGATGAAGAGCGCAGCGCTCCGGGCGCCGCACGCCCGCCCGCCCCGCCGGCAGCGAGCCCGAGGAGCAGGTCCGGCGTGCGGCGCGGCGGGGAAGCCGGTCGCCACGGCTGGCGCTGGCTCGACGGCCGGGACGCCAGCGTACGGCTTCAGTACCCGGCGACGGCAGCCGAGTGTGATCTGCCCAGTTCTCGATTAGCGCGGCGTGGCGGTGACGGGCGCGGGGGTCAGCGGCACGAGGACGGGCGTCTGGCCCGCGCCGCCCACCACGAGCGAGACGGGTAGCCTGCCGTCCCACGTCCTGAGGGCGAGGTAGCTGCCGTAGTCGGTGTGCTGCGCCCACGCCTCCCCGATCGTGCGGGGGCTCTCCGCCTGGACCTGGCTGCTGATCCGCAGCTTCTCGGCCTCAGCTTCGGCGCTATTCGTCGACGGCGTAGAGCGCCTCGCCGCGCGCGAGGCGGATGGCGCTTCGGGCCGTCTGGAGCATGGCGCGCGTGGTCGGCGCATGGGCGGCCAGGTAGCGCGCCACCCCGATCAGGACGTTGCGTGCGGGGACCGGGTGCGTGGCCTTCAGCTCGGCGTAGAGCTGGAAGCCAGCCTCAAGCGTCTGGTAGGTGTGGAACTCGGCGTCCTCGCGCACCAGGCAGTGGGCGAGCGTGCGCAAGAGCGGTGCGTCGTCGTGCCCGAGGTCGAGGTACCGGCAGACGACCGCGGCGGCCGGGTTCACCTGCTGCTCGCGGTCCATCAGCGCGGCCAACTCGGCCAGCAGCGCGTCCGCGTCGGCCGGCAGGTCGGCCGTGGTGCGCGCGTCCGGCAGGCGCGCCGCCGGCATGTTGAGGAAGCGATCGAGGTACAGCTTCGCCGCACCGTGGAACACCCCGCGCATCAGCTCGGGCGAGGGCGCCCGCTTCAGCGCCTGGTGCACGGCGTTGCAGTAGGTGAGGGTGTGCAGCACCGTGATCCAGTCGGCGAATTCGTTGCTGGTGTGGAAGCGTGCGAGGCGCAGCGCCGCCGCGTAGGTCAGCGCCGCCGAGATATCGGCGGGCGCGGTCCCCGCCTCGAGCGCCCCGACCAGCGCCGCCACGATCGGCGCCGGCTCGTCGCCCAGCAGCGTCGCCGCCAGCGGCTCCAAGCCGGCCCACGGCCCGGCCGCCGGGCTCGGCGCCCGTCCCATCAGATCCGGCAGGCGCGCCAGCGCCGGTTCGAGCAACTCCACCAGGTCGACCGGGTAGCGCCAGGCGTTCTGCTCCTCGGCGCGCGTCGCCGAGACGAGGCCGGGCACCAGCGCGGGCAGCACGTCGACGGCGCGTTCGCGCCAGAGCACCTCATCCACACCGTCGCTGTCGCGGCGCGCGGAGCGGTCGAGCATCTCGAGCGCCTTGTTGATGAAGTCGACGGTGTGGCCGCCGGTGAGGAAGTAGTGGTCGGTAGCGGCGGCGAACAGCATGTCGGCCACGGCCACGGGTGAGGCGCCATGGTCGATGGCGGTCAGCAGCGCGCGCTCGGCGCCGTCGGCGTCGCGCACCTCAACGAAGCGGCGGAACCAACTCTTGAGGCGCTCGGTCGGCACCGCGTCGGTGCCCAGCGGGGTGAGGGCGAAGCGCGGCGGCGCGCCGGCGCAGTCGCGCGCGACGTGGACCAGGCCGTGGTAGAGCGCGAGCACCCGGTCCTCGGCCGCCATCCGGTCGAGCACGTTCGCCATGGCGGTCAGGATCGTCAGGCCGGGCCCCCAGCCGGCGGCGCGGTAGCGCCCGCCGAAGCGGCCGCCGATCTCGAGGATGTCGGCGGTCGGCACGCCCGCCTCGGTCAGCGCGAGCACCGCCTTGACGATGACGAGCCCGAGGTTCTGCTCAAGCGCCTCCTGAAGCCGCGCCTTCCAGCGCGCCACGCGGTCGACCGTGCGCGGGGTGGTGGCGACCCAGACCTCGCCGGCGCGCACCTCGACGTCGTAGGTGGCCACGTCGTCGGCCCAGGGATCGAACGTGCCACCCGACTCGAGGTCGAAGCGGGCGTGGTGCCAGTGGCAGGTGAGGATGCCGTCGCGGCAACTGCCCCTGGCGAGTGGAAAGCCCATGTGCGGGCAGCGGTTGTCGACCGCGTAGATGCGCCCCTCGTGGTGGAAAACCGCGACCGCGCCGAGCGGCCCAGCCACGACCCGCACCCGCTCGCGCGCCAGCTCCTCGACCGACCCGACCCGCGTGAAGCCCTCGACGACGACGCTCATGGCTCTTCCTCCTGGCCCTTGCCCCGGCCCGATCCGTCGAACGCCAACCCGATGCCGGGCGCGTCCCGAGGGTAGCCACCCCGGAGCGCCTCGGCTGCCCACAGTGTCGCACACCGCTCCCCGCGGTAGCATTGGGCCGCCGGACAGGCCGCACCTACCCGAGCGGGCAGGTGCGATGCCCCGGCAAGGCGGTCTTGCACCGGTCCCCGGAGACGTGCAGACATGCAGGCAGCTAGCAACCGCCCGCCCAGCCGTGCGACTGCCGTCGGGCGGTACGGCCGGATCACCCACTACCTGCCCAACCCGCGCGCCGGGGGACGGCGCGTCGGCACGCCGTCGGACGACACGCAGCTCACCTTCTAAACGCTCGACCAGGTGGCGCGCGACGGTCGTCTCGACCCGGGGCGCCTGGCGGCCCGCTTTGCCCGCGAGCCGATCTGGATCATCGGCCGCTCGGTCGAGCGGTTCGTGCAGCAATACCGGGCCGGCGCGCGGCCGTGGTACCGGGCGAGCCAGGCGACGGCCGGCAACGGCGCCCGGATCCGGATCGCCGCCAGCCTGGTGCCCCACCTGCGCCACCCCACGCCCGAGCTCTGGGCCGACGCGGCGCTGGCCGCGCTCGCTACCCACAACGACCGCGCCTCGACGAGCGCCTCGCTGGCGTTCGCCGCCATGCTCTGGGAGCTGCTGGCGCTGC
>JBHOQZ010000554.1:0-1957 GCA_042408635.1 Chloroflexota bacterium | reverse complement strand
GCAGCGCCTTCTCTACGCGCACGACGCAGCTCGCGCAGGTCAGCCCCTCGACGGGCAGCGTCAACTCGACCGCCGGTCCGTCGCCCGCGGCTGCATTCGGTCCGGCGGCGGGGGTGGGTGAGGCGTCGGGGAAGGCTGGCGCGGGGAGGGCGATCGGCCCGACCCCGTAGCCCGCCCCCTCGACCGCCGCGCGCAGCCCCTCGGGCGTTGCGACGGCCGGATCGAGGGTGACCGTGGCCCGCTCGGTGGCGAGGTTGACGCTTGCCGTCCGCACGCCGGGCGTCTTCGCCAGCGCCTTCTCGACGCGCCGGACGCAGCTCGCGCACGTCATCCCGCTGACGGGGAAGCTGACGGTCGCAGCGGCGGGGGTGGTGGGCGCGCCGGGCGCGCTGCCGTTGCGCGCAGTTTCAGACATCACTCAATCCTTCTCGCGGGCGCCGGCGGGCCCGGAAGCCGCCAGCTCTGCCGTGGGTACCGTGTCGGGGAGCAGGTCGACCGCGCAGAGCCGTCCATCGGTCAGGCTCTTGCTGTACTTCATGATGTCCATCAGCTCGTCGATCGCCTGCGGTCCCTCGCCGCGCTTCACAGCCTCCGTGACGCATGTGTTCAGGTGGTTGCGTAGCAGGGTCTGGTTGACCCGCTCGAGGCTCGCCTGGCAGGCCGCGATCTGCTTCATCACGTCGACGCAGTAGGCGTCCTGCTCGACGAGCCGAATTACCCCGTCGAGGTGCCCGCGCAGCGTCTTGAGGCGCAGGAGCGCGTCTTGCTTGAGTCTGGCTTCCATCTCCATTCCTCCCACCCCACCGGGGGAGGGGTGCTCCCCTATGGTACCGCCGGGGCCTGTCGGGGTCAAGACCTACATGTCGGCGCGACGACAAAGCTGTTCGGACCGGCTGAGATTTAACTGGAGCTGGGTGATCGAGGCGCACGGGCTGCTCTTGCTCGCGCCTCAGCCTCCCCAACGTGCTGGTTGGAAGGGCAGGCCGAGCGTCGACTCGGCAATGCGCGGGGAGGTGGCGATGCGGTGCACTGCCGCGACGTCGCCCGGCTCGCAGTGACGGATCGTGATGTCCATGCCCGTACCCCCTCGCGCCGGAGTAGATTGCCGGGTAGCCGGGAAAGCCGTCGCCCCGCCGGGCGGGCGGCGGGGCGACGCTGCAGGATATGAGGGCGGGGGTGCGTGGGAGTCGAACCCACCCGCGAACGCGCAGGCGCCCGCGCAACGGTTTTGAAGACCGCGAGAACCACCGGGCCCCATCCACCCCCAGGGCGCTGCCGCTACCAGCCCGATCCGGGCGGAATTCGACCGCCACCTTGTCTCGGGCCCGCGCGGGCCTACCTCTCAGGATAGCCGAGCGCCGCACCCAGGGTCAACTCGCGGCTCGAACGCTCAGAAGCGGTAGTGGCGCAGCAGCTCCTGCAGCCGGGTGTCGAGCTGATCGAGCATGGGGTCGAGGCTGTCGAGTTTGGCGCTCGCCTGGGCGAAGAGCTGGTCGGCGCGCTGGGGATCGGACTCCTCCCGGGCGCTCAGCACGGTCGTGGCGTACTCCGCGATGAGGGCGCCGCAGCCGGCGAAGTCGCGGTGGAAGGCGGCGAAGTCGGCCGGCACCGCCGGCTGGTAGGGCTGCTGCCACCGCTCGCCCACGCTCTTCAGCTCGCGCAGCGCCGCGTCGAGTCCGTCCTGCCACTCCGGCGACGCTCGCAGGCTCGTGTCGCGGTCGGCCTGCTGCAGATGCGTGTCGATGCGTGCGAACGCGGTGCCGAGCTGCGCGTTGCGCTCGCCAATGTAGCGCACGTAGTCCCGCACCGCCGGGTCGGCGGGTCTCGCGGTCAGGCTCGTCCAGAGCGCGAGCGCCGGGGCGACCACCGACGAGCCACCCGCCGTTGCCTGGTTGGTCGCGCCCGCTCCGCCGATGCGGACCAGGCGCAACGTGCCCGGCGTGGCCGCCGTCCCGGC
>JBHOQZ010000553.1:0-3339 GCA_042408635.1 Chloroflexota bacterium | reverse complement strand
GGGGTAGACGTTGCCGTGCTGATCGACCTGGGGCACCTTGCCGCCCGGCGCGTTGACCCCGTTCGCGCCGGGGAAGAGGCCATAGAGGTTGTCGAAGGTGTGGTTCTCCATGAAGATGATGACGAAATGGTCGATATTCTGCAGCGGTTCGGTCGGCTGGGCTGCGGTGGCGGCCGGTGGACCCGCCGTGACCGGGCCGGTTGATTCGCCCGGCGCCCAGAGCGCAACCAGCAGCGCGATGATGAGAGCACCGATCAACCAGCGTCTCAAACTTGCGTCCTCCTGCTCCACCTGTCCGACGGGCTCGCCACGTCACCCCGCCCCGGTGGGGCGGGGCATCGACCGCGCAGACACAATGCGTCAAAAATATTACAAATCATCGCGCGCGGTGATGCCGGAAGTATAACAGTGTCTCGTCAGAATGCAAGGAGGTTGCGTCTGATTCGAGCAAGAGGCCCGTCGCGCCGGCCGGGGCGGCGGGGGTGGCGAGCGGCGAAGCGTTGACGGCGGCGGGGCGGGCGTGATAGCATCAACGATGGCGAGCAACGCTTGCCAGGAGATAGCCGGCGACGACGCGGACAGTGTAGGAGCGGCCGGGGCGACCCAGCGAGCGGGCAACTGGTGCAAGGCCCGTGTCGACCGCGCTTCGAGGAAGACCGCCGAGCCGTGGAAAGAAACCCGTAGCCTGACCGGGGCGGGGAGTAGAACCCACCGGGTGCGCCCGATACCGCGCGCGGGATGGCGACGCCGCTGCGTCCCCTCCCCTGAGGCGGCCCGCCCGGGCCGCGAAATGAAGGTGGTACCGCGAACGGCGCCCTTCGCCCTTCATCGAGGCGGAGGGCGCTTTCCTGTGGCCGCGCTTGGCGCGGAACATGCTCCCCCAGCGGGAGCGACAACGACCGAATCAGGAGGAGTTGACACGATGCGCAACCTGACCGTGGTCGCCTGCCCCGAGTGCGGCGCCGACATCGAGCTGGCCGAGGGCACCGTCAAGGGCGAGATCGTCCAGTGCCCCGACTGCGGCGTCGAACTGGAGGTGGTCAACGACGCGCCCTACGAGCTGGCGTTGGCGCCCGAGGAAGAGGAGGATTGGGGCGAGTAGGCGCGCGGGCGCGCCTCACCGCCCCGGCTCGGGGCAGCAGGTGAGGTGAGCTCCGCCCGGCCGTGCCAGTGTTACGGCCGCGCGGCGCCCTCACGCTGACCTCACCGGCCCGGGCGGCGAGGTTGCCCGCGCGGCCCGCCCCGCCACGACCATGCGGATCGGCATCCTGCTCTCGCGCGTGCGCGTCGAGGAGAAGCTGCTCTTCGAGGCGTTCCACGCGCGCGGCGTCGAGTTCGAGACCATCGACGACCGGGAGATCGTCTTCGACCTGCTCCACCGGCCGGCGGAGATGGACTACGACGTCGTGCTCGAGCGCGCGATCAACCACTCGCGGGCGCTCTACGCGCTCAAGGTGCTCAACGACTGGGGCATCAAGACCGTCAACACCTACGACGTCGCCAACACCTGCGGCGACAAGTTCCTGACGACGCAGGCGCTGATCACGCGGGGCGTGCCGACGCTGCGAACGCTGTTGGCGTTCACGCCCGAGAGCGCGCTCGAGGCGATCGAGCGCGTGGGGTATCCGGCCGTGCTCAAGCCGGTGACCGGCTCCTGGGGGCGTCTCCTCGCCAAGATCAACGACCGCGAGGCGGCCGAGGCGGTGCTCGAGCACAAGGAGGTGCTTGGCTCCTACGAGCACTCGATCTTCTACATCCAGGAGTACATCCAGAAGCCCGAGCGCGACATCCGCAGCTTCGTCGTCGGGGACGAGACGATCTGCGCGATCTACCGCTACTCCCCGCACTGGATCACGAATACCGCGCGCGGCGGCAAGGCGCAGAACTGCCCGATCACCCCGGAGCTGGACCGCCTCTCCCGGGCGGCCGCGCAGGCCGTGGGCGGCGGCATCGTCGCGATCGATCTGATCGAGGATCGCGACCGCGGGCTCCTCGTGAACGAGGTCAACTACACGATGGAGTTCCGCAACAGCATCGACACGACCGGCGTCGACATCCCGAGCAAGGTCGTCGACTACGTGCTGGCGGTCGGGCGCGGCGAGGTCGTGACGCCGGCGCTCGCCCGGCCCGGCGCCTAGGCTCGAGCTGGGGCGGCCGCTGGCGGCCGCCAGCGGCCGACGGTGGTCGGCGTCTCCGGTCAGACGCTTCACGAGAACCACGGGTAGGGCAGGCGCCACGAGGAGGTGGTTGTACGATGGCCGGGTACCCTCAGGGTGGGGTGCGCGTCTCGATCGTGGGCGCATCCGGCTACACGGGCGGGGAGGCGCTGCGGCTCCTGCTCGGGCACCCCGGCGTCGAGGTGGTGCAGGCGACCTCGGAGAGCAACGCCGGCAAGTACGTCTACTCGGTGCACCCCAACCTGCGCAAGCGCACCGACCTGAAGTTCACCAGCGCCTCCGAGCTGCGACCGTGCGACGTGCTGCTGCTCTGCCTGCCGCACGGCAGCGCGGCTGGGCGCGTCGACGATTTCCGGGCGCTCGCCCCACGCCTGATCGACCTCTCGGCCGACTTCCGCCTGCGGAGCGCCGAGGCATACGCGCGCTGGTACGACCACCCGCACCCGCGCCCCGACCTGCTCGGCGAGGCGGTCTACGGCATCCCCGAACTGCACCGGGAGGCGATCCGGGACGCGGCGCTGGTCACCGGCGCGGGCTGCAACGCCACCGCGACGATCCTGGGACTCCTGCCGCTGTTCCGGGCGGGCGTGGTCGAGGAGACGGTCGTCGTCGAGGTGAAGGTGGGCTCCTCCGAGGCGGGCGCGCAGGCCAACGCCGGCTCGCACCACCCGGAGCGCGCCGGCAGCATACGCTCGTTTGCGCCCTCGGGCCACCGCCACACCGCCGAGATCGTGCAGGAGCTGAGCGTCGGGGAGGTGCGGCCGCGGGTCCACTTCTCGGCGACGGCGGTCGAGGCGGTTCGCGGCGTGCTCGCCACGGCGCACGTCTTCCTGCGCGAGGACCTGGACGAGCGGGCGCTCTGGCGCATCTACCGCGAGCACTACGGCCGCGAGCCGTTCATGCGCATCGTCAAGGAGCGCACCGGCATCTACCGCTATCCCGAGCCGAAGCTGCTGGCGGGGACGAACTTCTGCGACGTCGGCTTCGAGCGCGACCCGCACAGCAACCGGGTGGTGGTGATGGCGGCGCTCGACAACCTCATGAAGGGCGCGGCCGGCAACGCCGTCCAGGCGCTCAACGTGATGTGCGGCTTCGAGGAGACGGCGGGCCTCGAGTTCGTCGGCCTCCACCCGATCTAGCCGCCGGGAAGGTGCATCGGGGT
>JBHOQZ010000552.1:0-1792 GCA_042408635.1 Chloroflexota bacterium | reverse complement strand
CCTGTCCACGGCGCCCGCTCCGCGTTCTCGGCTCGCAGGTCCCGTTCCTGGGGCGGCTCGAACACGGCACCCCGGGCGCTGCGTTGACCCGGTCGATCTCGGCTGGCTTACAGGGCGTGCGCCGCCGGCGAGCTACCTGCGCTCGGGAGGGAGCGTGAGGCGGTAACGCTTGGCCCCGATTGCCTGCTGGGGCGTGTCGTAGGGCAGCGGCCGCCTGCCTTGCGACCTCAGTTCGTGAATCCCGCGCTCGCGGTCGAGAACGATGGCCTGCTCGCGGGTCGTGGCGAGATAGTGCCGTAACTCCGGGTACCTCCAGTGAGGACAACCGCACTCATAGAATATCATCGCTACTCTCCGCGACGAAAACGTCCCATCAGGTCACCGGGGCAGAAGGTGCTCAATGGCAGTCTGGCTTTTAAAACCTCGGCTCGGTGCATCACGGCTTATCGGCGCCTGGGCTAGCACCCGCAGACGATCACGGATCCCTTGCAGGTAGGACAGGTCTCCATCGTGTCTGCCGGGCCAAGCAGAGTCTCCTCTGCAAGAAGTGGTGTACTGGATTGCTCGGGGCACAGAGGCGCGGGCCATGTACTTAGTGCACACGCGCTCCGAGCCGATTGACGAACGGGCACTTGCGCTCGCTGACCTCCATTGGGCGCCGGACCTGGTAGGAACGTTGCCGGACAGTGCCGGGGGGCTTATCATTTTGCCTGCCGAAAGCAGGCGCGGACGGGCCGGGTCACCTCGATGCGGCCGAGCTGAACGGCAGGCGGGGAGTGGGAGCGGGAGCGGTGGCCGAGTTCCGTCCGATCACAGTCGAGGAGGCACCGGCATACTTCGTCGAGGCCGGCCTGGCGCGCCCCGGTGAGCTTGTGACCGCGATGGAGCTCGGCGGCGGGGTGTCGAGCGCCGTCATCCTGGGCGTGACGCCGCGCGGCCGCTTCATCCTCAAGCAGGCACTGCCCCGACTGCGGGTGCAGAAGGACTGGCCGTCGCGGCCGGACCGGTCGGCGGTCGAGGTCGCCGCCCTGCAGGCGTTCGCGCCGCTCCTGCCGCCCGGCGCGGTGCCGCGTGTCGTCTGGGACGACCCGGGGCGCCACTGCTTCATCATGACGGCAGCGCCCGAGACGGCCGTGAACTGGAAGAGCCGGCTGCTCGCGGGCGAGGCCGACCCGGCGGTCGCGGCACGGGCCGGCGCGCTGCTGGGGGCGATGCACCTCGGCTCGGCCGCCGACCCGGCGCTCGCGGCCCGATTCGACGACCGCGAATTCTTCCACACGCTGCGCGTCGACCCCTACCTCTGGGAGATCCGCCGGGTTTACCCGGAGCTGCGGGCCACCGTTGAGCCGCTGGTCGATCGCATGCTCGCGCGACGCCTCGCCGTCGTCCACGGCGACTACTCGCCCAAGAACATGCTGGTCGCGGGCGATGGGCTGACCGTGCTCGACTTCGAGGTCGCGCACTGGGGCGACCCGGCGTTCGACCTCGCCTTCTGTCTGAATCACTTCTTCCTCAAAGGCGTCTACTTCGCGCCGCGCTGCGAGCCCTACTTCAGCCTGGCGCGCGTCTTCTGGGCGGCCTACGCGCCGGCGCTCCGCCTCGAACCTGCCGAAACGCTCCTGCCCAGAACGCTCCTGCTCCAGGGCGCGCTGATGCTCGCGCGCATCGACGGGAAGTCGCCGGTCGAGTACATCACCGACCCCGCCCAGCAGGACCGGGTGCGGTCCATCGCGCGGCGGCTGCTCGCACAAGCTCCGGCCACAGTCGAGGCGACGATCGCACTCGTCCGCCA
>JBHOQZ010000550.1:0-4308 GCA_042408635.1 Chloroflexota bacterium | reverse complement strand
CCCGCGCGCACGGCCGCCGCCGTCGGGTCGGGGCCGCCCCACAGCCAGGCGTGGACGATCCCCGATCCCGGCTGGGCCAGCGCGCGGGCCGCGCCGAGGCGGTGGCGCGTGGCGGGAGCCTCGTGATCGAGTGCGCCCCGGTCGAGGTCAAGGCGGCGGTCGACGTTTGGGGCGAGATCGGGCCGACGTTGCGCCTCATGCAGGGGCTGAAGCGGCGCTACGACCCCACCGGCTGCCTCAACCCCGGCCGGTTCATCGGCGGAATCTAGGCGGAGGCACCCCTCAGCAATGGCGACGACGGATCTCGAGCGCACCCACGACGACTCCCGAGCGCGGCCGCCCGCGCTCTCCCCCACACCCGGCCCGCTCCAGCCGCCCCGGCTCGACGCGCTGACCTGGGCGCGGCTGCGCACCTGCGTCCACTGCGGCCTCTGCCTGCCCTACTGCCCAACCTACCGGATCCTGGGCAGCGAGCCCGATTCGCCGCGCGGGCGCATCTTCCAGATGCGCGCGGTCGCCGAGGGGAAGCTCTCGGCCGACGAGCCGAACTTTGCGGAGCACATGCACCTCTGCCTCGCCTGCCGCGCCTGCGAGACCGCCTGCCCCTCGGGCGTCCGCTACGGCCCGCTCGTCGAGGTGGCCCGGAGCTGGATCCCACCGCGCTCACCGGTCGAGCAGGGGGTGCGTCGCCTCGTCCTCGGCAAGCTGTTCGGCTCGCGCGTCCTCATGGACGTGGCCGGCTTCGGCATGCGCCTCTATCAGAAAGGTGGGATCCAGCGCGCGGTGCGCGCGACCGGCCTGCTCGATCGCGTCGCACCGAAGCTGGCCGAGCTGGAGGGCCTGCTGCCCCGCTTCGAGGGTGGCCTGAGGCGCCGCCGCCCCCCCGTCGTCCAGCTTCCGGCCGACGCGGACGCGGCACCGCAGATAGCGAGGGCCGGCAGGGTGGCCGAGGCGCAGGCGGCGCCAGGCCGCACCCGGCTGCGGGTTGGCTTCGTCGCCGGCTGCGTGATGGACCAGTTCTTCAGCGAGACGAACCGGGCGACGGTGCGGGTGTTGGCGCGCAACGGCTGCGCCGTCTACACGCCGCCGCTCCAGAGCTGCTGCGGTGCCCTCCACGTCCATGCCGGCGAGCGCGAGCTGGCGCGGCGCCAGGCCCGGCGCAACATCGCGGCGTTCGAGGGCTACGACCTGGACGCCATCATCATCAACGCCGCCGGCTGCGGCACGACGCTCAAGGAGTACGGCGATTTGCTCGCCGACGACCCCGCCTGGGCCAAGCGCGCCGAAAGGTTCAGCCTGAAGGTGCACGACATCCACGAGTTCCTGGCCGAGCTGCCCTACCGCGCGCCGCGCGGGCGCATCGCGGCACGCGTGACCTACCAGGATCCCTGCCACCTGGCTCACGGCCAGGGTGTCACGCACCAGCCGCGCGACCTGATCCGGTCCATCCCCGGCGTCGAGTTCGTCGAGATGGCCGACTCCGACTGGTGCTGCGGCAGCGCCGGTATCTACAACATCACCAACCCCTCCATGTCGCTGGCGATCCTCGAGCAGAAGATGGATCGCCTCGCCGCGACCGGCGCCGACATCCTCGCTACCGGTAATCCCGGCTGCATGATCCAGCTCGCCTACGGCCTGCGCCGACGCGGCATCACAATGGAGGTCGTCCACCCGATCACGCTGCTGGACCGCAGCTACTCCCTGGAGACAGCATGACCGAGCACATCCCCCCGCCGGGCGAGATCGACCTCGAGGAGTTCCGCCGGCAGGGCCACCGCATCGTCGACTGGATCGCCGAGTACCTCGCCCACCCCGAGCGCTATCCCGTGCTGAGTCGCGTCAGGCCGGGCGAGGTCGCCGCGCAGCTCCCCGCCGCCCCGCCCGCCGAGGGCGAGCCGCTGGACGCGGTGCTCGCCGACTTCGAGCGGATCATCCTGCCCGGGATCACCCACTGGAACCACCCCGGCTTCTTCGCCTACTTTGCGATCAGCGGCTCCGCCCCCGGCATCCTGGGCGAGCTGCTCACGGCCGCGCTCAACGTCAACGGCATGCTCTGGCGCACCGCGCCCGCCGCGACCGAGCTCGAGGCGGTGACGCTCGACTGGCTGCGGCAGCTCATCGGCCTGCCCGAGCCCCGCTTCGGCATCATCTGCGACACCGCCTCGATCTCGAGCCTGCTGGCGATGGCGGCGGCGCGCGAGGCCACCGACCTCGACGTGCGGACCCGCGGCCTAGCCGGCCGGCCGGAGCTGCCGCGCCTGCGCGCCTACTGCTCCGACCAGACCCACTCCTCGGTCGAGAAGGCCGGCATCGCGCTTGGCATCGGCCAGGAGAACGTGGTGAAGATCCCGAGCGATGCCGAGTTCCGGCTCGACCCTGCCGCGCTCGTGGCGGCGATCGAGGCCGACCGCGCCGCCGGCCACCGACCGTTCTTCCTCTGCGGCACGGTCGGCACCACCTCGACCACCAGCATCGACCCGATCCCGGCGCTGGCCGACATCGCGGCGCGGTACGGGCTCTGGCTGCACGTCGACGCGGCCTACGGCGGCAGCGCCGCAGTCGTACCCGAGCTGCGGCACGTGCTCGCCGGGGTCGAGCGCGCAGACTCGCTCGTCGTCAACCCGCACAAGTGGCTGTTCACGCCGGTCGACCTGAGCGCGCTCTACAGCCGCCGGCCCGACGTGCTCAAGCGCGCCTTCAGCCTGGTGCCCGAGTACCTGCGCACGGCCGAGGGCGACGCCGCTCGGTCTGGCGCCCGAGATACGGCAGCGAGACCGGATACCGACCTGATGGATTACGGCATGCAGCTCGGTCGGCGGTTCCGGGCGCTCAAGCTCTGGTTCGTGCTGCGCGCCTACGGCGCCGAGGGGCTGGCGGCGCGCATCCGTGAGCACGTGCGGCTCGCCCGGGCGTTCGCCGCCTGGGTCGACGCCGACCCCGACTGGGAGCGGCTCGCCCCGGTACCCTTCAGCACCGTCTGCTTCCGGGCCCACCCGGCCGGCTTCGACGACGAGGCGGCGCTCGACCGGCTCAACGCGGCGCTGCTCGACGCGGTCAACGCCACCGGCGAGGCCTACCTCTCGCACACGCGGTTGCGCGGGCGCTATGCATTGCGCCTCGCGGTTGGTAACATACGCACGGACGAGCGCTGGGTCCGTCGAGCCCGCGAGCTGCTGCAAAGCGAGCTGGCCCGCCTGCTGGCGACCGCCGCCTATCGCCCGGCGGCCGCGCTCCCCGGCCGGGCCGGCATGGGCGCCGGGGAGGCCGAGTAGCCCGTCCCCACCGGTTCCGCCGCGCCGACCGGGACGACGTCGAGCTCTGCTCTAGACTGCATCGAGTGAGTGCAGGGAGTGGCGCAGCCGTGCCGCTTGGCCCAGCACCAGGGCTGGGCAGTTGCACGCGCGCCTGAAGGAGCCATGACGATGCGACGCGTTGCCCGATTGGTTGTCGTGCTGCTCCTGTTCACCCTGGCCGCGCTCGTGGGTGCCAGCGGCGTCCGGGCCGATGCCGGGGACCAGCAGCCAACCGAGAACCTGCGCGTGCGCGAGAGCGGCGCGCTCAGTGGCATGACGCAGGCCATGCTGCGCTAGCCGCCGGCAATCAGACGACCTGGACCGCTGAGCGGCCCGGCGGCAGGCGGCACCACATCGTCGCTACGGTAGCCCGCCGGCAACCAGATGACCTGGAACGGGCCGAGTGGGCCGGCAGACCACCACTCCCGGCGGCTCGGCCGGCGGGGCGGGTCAGAGCCAGCGGCGCACGCGCTGCTTGTAGGCGGTGTACGCGGGGCCGAAGCGGCGATCGAGGTAGCGCTCCTCGCGCTCGATCACGCCCTTCTGCATGGCGAGCAGCGCCAGCGGAGAGAGGAACACGGGCCAGCGCGCGTTCGCCAGCGCCGAGATGCCTAGGTACATCAGCGCCATGCCGAGGTAGCTCGGGTTGCGCGAGAAGCGGAACGGGCCGCCGGTGACGAGCCGCCGCACCGGCCGGCGCGGGTTGAGTGGCGTCTCGGCCCGCCGAAAGGTCAGGAAGACCGAGCCCGAGAGCGCCAAGCCGCCGAGCAGGAGCGGCAGGCCGACCGGCCGCGCCAGCCCGGGTGGCAGCAGCCGGGCTGGCCGGAAGCGCTGGAGCAGCAACCCGAGCGCCAGCGGCCCGAGGAAGACGAGCGGCGGCGGCGCCACCACCCCCGCGTGCTCCTCAGGGGCGACTGGGGTAGCCTCGGCCGACGCCGGCTGTGCGAAGGCGTCCGTGGGCGCGGGCGTTCCCCCGCCGCCCGCCGCGGCGTGACTGGTCTGCGCGCCGCGCTGA
>JBHOQZ010000549.1:0-1605 GCA_042408635.1 Chloroflexota bacterium | reverse complement strand
CGGGTCAACCCGACGTAGAGCAGGTTGCGCTCGTGCTCGAGCGCGTCCGCGTAGTCGGCCGAATCGAGCTTCCCGGCGAGCGCCGACTCGTGCGGCAGGAGATCGTCGGAGGCGCCCGCGACGAAGACGACCTTGAACTCGAGCCCCTTGGCCCGGTGGAGGGTACCGACGGTGACCGCGGCCACCTTGTCGGGGTGCGCCAGGCCGAGCTTGCGCGTCGAGATGCCGCGCCCGCCCAGCGCTCCCCGGAGCTCGTCGACCTGCGTGTTGGTCCGGACGAAGATCGCGATCTCGTCCGGCGTACGTCCGGCCGCCAAGAGCCGCCCGATCTCCGCCGCGAGCCACTCCGCCTGCTCGGCGCCCGACGCGCAGGGGCGCAGGTGCGGCTCCGGCCCGTGCAGCAGGCTCAGGCAGCGGCGGCGCGCCTCCACGGCGTCGTCCAGGTCGTCCCCGACCGGCGCCAGCACGCGGTCGGCGAAGCGGCGGATCTGCTCGGTCGTGCGGTAGTTGATCCGCAGGACGTGGGCGCGACCACGGACGTCGATCCCGAGCGAGCGCAGGCTGAAACGACGCTGGTAGAGGCGCTGGCCCGCATCCCCGACCACGAGCAACCGATCGGGACCGCTGCCGGCCAACGCCACCAGCAAACGCAACTCCTGCGGCCCCAGGTCCTGCACCTCGTCCACGATCACGGTGTCGTAGGGCGAGGCGGCGCGGCCCGTTTCGAGCGCGGCGCGCGCCCGCCGGCAGAGCCCCGGCCAAACATCGAGCCCACGCCGCTCCAGCTCCGCGAGCACGCGCTCGAAGACGCGCCAGAGCTCACGCCGCTCGACGACGCTGAGCGCGCGGCCGCGTCCCGCCCGGCTCACGGTCCGATAGGCATCCCAGGTCAGGACTCCCGCCGGCTGGATGACGGCGTCCCACTCGGCCAGCAGCATGGTGAGCGGCACGCCGCAGCCGACAGCGCTTCGGGCGTGTTCGAACAGTGTCTTGAGCGGCCCCGGCTCGATCGCTGTAACGCGCTCACCCGCCCGGTGGAGCACGCTCAGTGCGATCGAGTGCACCGTCTGCACATCGATGCGGTCGCGCTCGCGCGAGCCACCGCAGAGCAGGTCGAGGTTCGCCGCGATGGCGTCGACGAGCGCCCGGACGTAGGTCGTGACGAGCACGCGCCGACCGGCGCGGGCGAGGTGGTGGGCGCGGTGCATCGCCACCACCGTCTTGCCCGTCCCGGCGGTGCCGGTGATCTTGGCCGGCCCGCTGAACGAGCACGTGGCGAGCCGCTGCTGCGAGGGATGCAGAAAGGTGATCCAGGCCGGCAGCGGCGCCTCGAGGATGCGCCGCAGCTCCGCCTCGTCCTGGGGGACGATGACGGGCAGCGGCGTGCGCACGCCGACCTGGACCGCGCCGGTCGCGACCGAGGTCGGCGCTGGCTCACCGAGGTAGAGCGCGTAGAGCCGGTCGGCCACCGCGGGCGGGAGCTCGGCGACCGCCGCCTCGAATGCCACCTCGTCGGTGATCGCCCGGAGGGCCGGGATCAGATCGCTTGGGACGCCGGCCGCGAGCAGCGCCGCGTCGTCGTGGGCGGCCAGCAGCGGTTGCCGC
>JBHOQZ010000546.1:0-7701 GCA_042408635.1 Chloroflexota bacterium | reverse complement strand
CCAGCGCTTCGAGGGGCCGCGCATCGCGACGCGCAACACGCACGGCACGGGCTGCACGCTCGCCAGCGCGATCGCGGCCTACCTGGCGCACGGCCGGTCGGTCGAGGGCGCGGTCGGCCTGGCGAAGCGCTACCTCGTCCGCGCCATCGAGGCCGCCTACCCTATCGGCGCCGGCCACAGCCCCGTCCACCACTTCCACGCGCTCTGGCCGCGCCCCCACACCGCCCGGGTCTAGCGTCGCCGCGCCGAGCGCTCCCGCGTCAGGCGATCGCGGTTCGGCCTGACCCGGCCCTGCTCCGGCGTGGTCGCGCGGCGGCGCAGCCACCGCACGATGGTCAGAGCTTTTCGAGGCGCGCGGGGCCGTGCGGCGGCGGCAAGGCCGCGTCGAGCGCGGCCAGGTCGTCGGCAGTGAGCCGCACGTCGAGCGCGGCCAAGCTCGCCCGCAGGTGCTCCGGGTTGGCCGCCTTCGGGTTTGCGATCACACCGGGTTCGCGCAGGGTCGAGGCGAGCGCGACGGCGGCCGGAGTGACGCCCTGTCGCGCCGCGCCCGCCGCCAGCGCGGGTCGCCCGAGTCGGCGCACCTGCTCGATCGGCGACTAGGCCATGACCAGGCTGCCGCGCTCGTCGAATGTGGCCGGTCGAACCGGGCGGGCGGCCCGCGCCGCCCGCCCGGTCCGACCACCGTCGTAGGGGTAGCGTGTCGAGTCCCCCGCGCCGCAACCTAGCCGGCCTGGAGCGCCGCCGGGGTGATCGGCAGATCGAGCACGCGGCGGCCGGTGGCGTCCGCGATCGCGTTGGCGATCGCCGCGGCGCCGGGGATCACAGGCGGCTCGCCGATGCCGCGCGCGCCGAACGGGCCGAGCGCCGAGGCCTTCTCGACCAGCACGACCTCGATCGGGGGCAGGTCGTCGGCGCGCGGCAGCGCGTAGTCGAGCAGCGAGGCGGTGATCAGGCGCCCGTGCTCGTCGTAGACCATGCCCTCCTTGAGCGCCCAGCCGATCCCCTGCGCCACGCCGCCGTGGATCTGCCCCTCGACCTCGGCCGGGTTGATCGCAAAGCCGACATCGTGCACCGCGATATAGCCGAGCAGCGTCACGTGCCCGGTGTCTGGGTCGACGCGCAGCCGGACCATGTGGACGGCGAAGCCGGGCGCGCGCTCGACCTGCGCGATCTGGCCGCGGCCGATCACCGGCCGGTACTTGCCGCCGGGGCGCATGGCGGCCGAGGCGACCTCGCCGATCTTCTTGCCCGAGGCCGGCACGCCCTTGACGCGGATTTCGTCGCCCACGATCTCGAGGTCGGCCGGCGAGGCTTCGAGCATGTCGGCCGCGATTTCGAAGAGCTGCTGGCGGGCGTCGCGCACCGCCTCGATCACCGCGGGACCGACCGTGTAGATGATCTTGCTGCCGCCGCTGCCGCCCGCGAACGGCGCGGTCTCGCTGTCGCCGGTCACGACGCGGATGCGGTCCATCGGCAGCCCGAACACCTCGGCCGCCATCTGGGTGAAGGCGGTGTTCGAGCCGGTCAGGTCGACCGCGCCCAGCAGGACGCTGAGGGTGCCGTCGGAGTTCATCCGGCAGGTGGCCGAGGAGGGCTCGATCCCCATCAGCCAGCCGCCAATCGCGATGCCGACCCCCTCGTTCGGCCCGCGGTTCGCCCGCCACTCGCGGTAGGCCGGGTGGTCGCGCAGGCGCTCGAGGCACTCCTTCAGGCCGATCGAGGGCCAGCGCTGGCCGTTCGGGAGCTGGTCGCCCTCGACGGCGCAGTTCTTCAGGCGGAACTCGATCGGGTCCAGCCCGAGGTGCTGCGCGTGCTGGGCCATGTTCGACTCGAGCGCGAAGGCGGCCTGCGGCGCGCCCGGCGCCCGGTACGCGCCCGGCGTCGGCTTGTTGGTCAGCACCTCGTAGCCCTCGAGAAGCTGGTTGGGGCAGTCGTAGTAGCCGCCGATGAAGAGGCAGGCCAGGTTCATCGGCGAGCCGCCGCCCGCGCCGCCGTCAAAGATCACCCGCGCCTGGATCGCCGTGAGCGTGCCATCGGCCGCCACGCCCGTCTTCAGCTCGATCACCGACTCGGGCGCGGGCGTCGCGCTGAGCAGGTCGTCCATGCGGTCGAGCGCCAGGCTGACCGGGCGGCCGGAGTGGAGCGCAAGCGCGGCCGTCAGCGGCTCAAGGAACAGGAACTTGCCGCCGAACCCGCCGCCGACCGGCATGGCGATCAAGCGAACGTCGTTCTCGCTGCGGCCGAGCGCCTTGGCGGTGGCCGAGCGCACGTAGAAGATCGCCTGGGTCGAGGTCCAGACCTGGACCTGGCCGACCGGGTCGACCGCGGCCACCGTCACCTGGGGCTCCATATAGCCTTGGTGGACGCGGTGGGTGCGGTAGACCCGCTCGACGACGTGGGCGGCCGCCGCGAAGCCCGCCTCGACGTCGCCCTGCTCGAACTTGACCGAGCCGACGACGTTGGCTGAGAGGTGGCTGAGGTCGACGCTGCCGCCGCCCGAGACGGTCGCGTGCATCTGGGCCGCCGCGTCGTCCCCCTCGCCCGTCTGCTCGCGCACGAGCGGCGCGTCGCGCTGCATCGCCGCCAGCGGATCGGTGATCGCCGGCAGGTCGTCGTAGTCGATCATCACCGCGGCGGCGCCGTCGGCCGCGGCGGCCGGCGAATCGGCGAGCACGACCGCGACCGGCTGCCCGTAGAAGCGCACCCGGTCGTAGGCGAGCAGCATTGCATCGCGCACCGTCGGCACGCTCCTGACGAGGTCCGGCCCGGTCACCACGTCGACCACGCCCGGAATCGCCCGCGCGGCGCTCGCGTCCACCCCGCGGATGAGGGCGTGGGCGTGGTGGCTGAGCACCAGCTTGGCGTAGAGCATGCCGGGCAGGTGCAGATCGCCGGCAAAGCGGATGCCGCCGGTGACCTTCTCGCGGCCCTCGACGCGGACCACCGACTTGCCGACGACGGCTGTTTGAGCGGTTACCAATCTCTCCCTCCACAAAGTCTGCTTGGCCTGGTGCGGTCGGCGGGTCGGCACCGGCGACATCGCCCCCAGTGCCGCCGCGATGCGGCGCCGATCGTCGCGCCGCGTCGCGGCTGAGCTGCCGGGCAGCCCGCCTTCGGTTCTGCCAGGTCGATCAACCGGCGTCGCGCGGCGGTGCCGCGTAGACGACGCTCTCGGCCGGCGAGCCGGCCGCCACGCGCCGGAGGTTCTCGGCCATGCGCTCGACGCGGCGGCTCACGGTTCCCTCCGTCCAGCCGGCCACGTGCGGGGTCATCAGCAGGTTGTCCAGCTCCTCGAACGGATAGTTGCCGGGCCGGCCGCGACCGCCCGGGGGATAGTTGTACCAGACGTCGATCGCGGCCCCCGCGATCCGGCGGTCGCGCAACGCCTCGTAGAGAGCCCGCTCGTCCACCACCGGCCCCCGGGCGACGTTGATCAGGTAGGCGTCGGACCGCATCGCGGCGAACTCGGTCGGGCCGATCAGGCCGCGCGTCGCCTCGTTGAGCGGCGCGCAGACGACGACGTAGTGCGCCTCGGCCAGCAGCGCGGGCAACCGGTCGACACCGCCGAGCCACGCCAGCCCGTCCGCCTCGGCCAGCGCCGGGTCGGGGTGCGCCTTGACCGCGACGACCCGCAACCCGTAGGCGCGGGCGAGCCGGGCGGTGGCGCGGCCGATCCGGCCGTAGCCGACGATCCCCATGGTGCTGCCCCGCAACTCGCGCGCGGGCGCGCCGCCATAGAAGCCCGACGGGGTGAAATCGCCCTCGGCGCGCAGGTTCCGGTCGAGCCGGAGGAGGTCGCGCGTGGCGGCGAAGGCACAGCCGAAGATGAACTCGGCAATGGCGGCTTCGTGCTCGTAGCAGTTGGCGATGGCACAGCCGGCCCGGAGCGAGGCCCGGTCGATGCTGTCGGTGCCCGCCCCGGGCGCCTGGATGAGCTTGAGGCGCGGGGCCGCCGCGGCCATCTCCGGCGTGAACGTCTGACCGATCACGGCGTCGGCCTCGCCCAGCGCCGCCAGTAGCTCGGCCATCGGCCGCCCCCCGGCCTCGACGACCTGGAAGCCCTCGCCCAGCAGGCGGCGCAACTGCTCGACCGCTGTCCCCGGCAACGGCTGCGTCAGGACGACCGTGAACATCGCGCGACCCTCCCGCCCCGGGTCCACCCCGCCCCGGCCGCTGGCCTCCTGCATCCCGGGCGCGTCCGCCTGAGGCGGCAGCGCCGGACGCGACCGCCGGAGCGAACTAAACCTGCCATCCGGTCGCCCCGCGCCTCGACCCCCCAGCGCCGCGCGGGGCGCACCTCTCCGGCATCGTACCACGGCCGGGCGGTATCGACACCGGCCGGGCGCCGGGGGCCGCGGCCGCAACCGACCGGCGTCAGGAGCGCCCGACCGCGTCGCGGCCAGTCGGCCGCGCGGGCCTCGACACCCACGCCGTTCCTCCCGAACCGGCGGCGGGGCGCGGCGGCGCCGCCGACGTTGCCGCGCAAACCGGGCGGGTCGATAATGCGCCCAACCGACAGGCTCACACGCCGCCACGGGAGGCCACGCCGTCGCCGGGCGGGCGGTCGAGCGGTGCCGGACCGACCCGACCAATGGAGGTTGTCGAGCTAACCGTGCCGCTGGGCCGGCTGAAGCGGGGAAGGTGCCTGGGCCCTTCGCGCGAGCTTCAGCCCGCCGACCGAGCGGGCATATGTTTCTCTCAACCGCCATCGGCCGGGTGCGCTGGCGCCAAGATTCGCGGGAGGAGGAGCTCCGTGCAGTCGTTCGTGCTTCCGGCCGAGACCATGCGTGCGCGCCGCGGGATCAAGTGGCACCGCTATCCCGAGCACGTCCTGCCCGCCTGGGTCGCGGACATGGATTTCGCGGTCGCCGAGCCGGTCCAGCAGGCGCTGGTGCGGCTGGTCGAGGCCCAGGACTACGGCTACCCCTGGCGCGCGGGCGACGAGGCGCTCGCCTCCGCGTTCGCCTACCGCATGCGCGATCGCTTCGGCTGGGAGATCGACCCCGACCTGGTGCTGCCGGTCGCCGACCTCGTCCAGGCACTCTTCGCCAGCGCCCTCGCCTTCAGCGAGCCGGGCGACGGCATCATCACCCAGACGCCGATCTACCCGCCCTTCCTCATGGCGATTGACCGGACCGGCCGGCGCCGCGTCGAGAACCCGCTGCGCGACACCGGCAGCCGCTTCGAGCTCGACGTCGCGGGTCTGCGGGCGGCTGTCGACGACACCACGCGCATCCTCTTCCTCTGCAACCCGCACAACCCGACCGGTCGGGTCTTCAGCGAGGCCGAGCTCCGGGCGCTGGCCGACCTCGCCCTCGAGCGCGACCTGCTGATCGTCTCGGACGAGATCCACTGCGACCTCGTCTACAGCGGCCACCGCCACATCCCGATCGCCACGCTCTCGCCCGAGGTGGCGGCGCGCACGATCACCCTCAACTCGGCCACCAAGAGCTTCAACATCGCCGGGCTGCGCTGCGCCGTGATGTACTTCGGCTCGGCCGAGCTCAAGGAGCGGTTCCACCGCACCATCCCCGAGCGACTGCTCGGCGCCGTCTGCAGCCCCGGCATCGACGCCACGATCGCGGCCTGGCGGCACGCCCAGCCCTGGCTCGACTCGGTGATGCTGCTCCTCGGCGAGAACCGGGACCGCGTGGCCGGGTTCGTGCGCGCCGAGCTGCCCGGCGTGCGCCACTACCCGCCCGAGGCGACCTACCTCGCCTGGCTCGACTTCCGCGACGTGCGGTTGCCGGCACCCACGCCGTTCGACTTCTTCCTGGAGCACGCGCGCTGCGGCTTCAACCCGGGCGCCGACTTCGGCCCGCCCGGCGCCACCTGCGTGCGCGTCAACTTCGCCACCTCGCCCGAGATCCTCGAGCAGATCCTCGAGCGGATGGCGGGCGCCGTGCGCGCCTGTCGCTGAGCCACTGGCACCCCGCTTGCACGCCGCGCGCCCCCATCGGGCGGGCGCGCGGCGCGTCGCTTCCGCTCAACCGGACCCACACAGCGACGCCCGGAGTGCCGGCGCGGGTCCGCGGCTCAGTCGGGAAACGGTTTGGCGGCGTGGTGGATCAGCACTGCACCCAGCCCGACAGCGCGCCAGCGCACGTCGGCCCAGCCGACCTCGCGCATCAGCGCCGCCAGCGCCCGCCCATCGGGGAAGCGATCGACCGAGCTCGGGAGGTAGCTGTACGCCTCGCCCGCCCCCGCCAGCAGCCGGCCGAGCCGCGGCACGACCCCGAAGAAGTAGAGGCGGGCGACTCGGCCGGGGAGGTCGTCGCGCAGGGGCGTGCATTCGAGGCAGCTCACCCGGCCGCCGGGCCGGGTGACCCGCAGAAGCTCCCGCAGGCCGCGCGGCAGGTCCGCGTAGTTGCGCAGGCCGAAGCCGATCGTGACGCAGTCGAACGTGTCGTCCCTGAACGGCAGCGCCAACCCGTCGCCGATCACCCAGTCGATCGGCGCGCGCAGGTCGGCGGCGCGGCGCGCGCGCCGGGCAGCCGCTTCGACCATGGGCGGGGTGAAGTCGACGCCGACCACGTGCCGGAACGGGTAGCGCGCGAGCTCACGCGTGAGCGAGCCCGTGCCGCAGGCGACGTCGAGCGCCAAGCCGCCGGGCGTCGGCTGGAGCACGCGCACCGTCGTGCGCCGCCAGGCCGCGTCGAGCCCAGCCGTCATCACCGTGTTCATAAGTTCATAGCGGCGCACGATCCGCGAGAACATGGCGCGCACGTAGCGCGCCCGCGCCTCGCCCGTCAGCTCGGCCATCGGCCCGTCTCACCCCCAGCCTCGGCGCCCCTCGCCCATCCCTGCCCGCCCGCCCGGCCGCCCGGAGCGCGTGCACTGCCCGGTCGGGACTAACCGCCCCGCCGCCGCCTCAGCGCCCAACGCTCGCTCACGGCAGCCCGTACTCCGACCAGCGCGATTCGACGAGCCGCCGGATCGCCTCGGCGGCCTCGTCCTGCCCAAGCGCGTGGGCTCGACCCCGGCCGTCGCGCGGCTTGCAGGTGGCGTCGACGCCGAGCTTGGCGCCGCTGGCGGGCCGGCCGGGGCCGAGCTCGATCCCGGCCTGTTCGCCATCCACCCGGATCAGGTCGAGCCCGGGGTCGGCGTGCGCGGCGACCCGGCGCAGCAGCTCGTGCCCGTCGTCGAGCGGCGCATCGGCGTCGACGATCACCACCACCTTCGCCCCGGCAAAGGGTGCCAGCCCCCACAGCCCGAAGATCGCCCGACGCACCGACGCCCGGTCGGCGTTGCGCAGCGCCGCGACGACGATGTCCAGGCCACCCGCGCCGCCCAGCGCCGCCAGATCGACCACGTCGGGCAGCATGAGGCGCACCAGCGGCAGGGCCAGACGCAGCGCGGCCTGCGCGAACACGGCCGTCTCGTCGGTGAGCGGGGCCGGCAGCACGAGCGGCAGGCAGGGCCGGTACCGATGCGTCAGCGCGCTGAGGCGGAGCACGGGCTGCGCCGCACCCGGGTCGTCACATCCCGGCGTCACCAGGGGTGGCCGCCCGGCCGCCGCTCCCGCCGGCACGACCGCCGCGCCGTGGCTCGGCGCCGACGCGTCGGCCGGCGCCTCCGGCTCGACCCAACCTTCGAGGACAAACTCCGCCTCCGCCGGCGCCGCGCAGGGAATCGTCCGGCAGCGCACGACCGGCTGCTGGGCCCCCCGCAGGAACGCCGCCAGCGCCAGCCGGTCGACTG
>JBHOQZ010000543.1:0-1541 GCA_042408635.1 Chloroflexota bacterium | reverse complement strand
TGGCGGATCCGCCCGGCGAGCTTGACCAGGTCCTCGGCCGTCTGCCGGTCGACGCCCGTCTCGTGGACGATGATGTCGATCTCGGCGGCGGGCGGGGGAAAGTCGAACTCGATCGCCACGAACCGCTGGCGGGTCGAGTGCTTCAGGTTCTTCATGAAGCTCTGGTAGCCGGGGTTGTAGGAGACCACGAGCATGAACTCGTCGGGCGCGTGCAGCACCTCGCCCGTCTTCTCGATCGTGAGCGTGCGCCGGTCGTCGCTGAGCGGGTGGATGACGACGGTCGTGTCCTTGCGCGCCTCGACGATCTCGTCGAGGTAGCAGATCGCGCCGCGCCGCACCGCCTCGGTCAGCGGACCGTCGACCCAGACCGTCTCGTCGCCCTTGATGAGGTAGCGGCCGACGAGGTCGCCGGCGGTGAGGTCGTCGTGGCAGGCGACGGTGACGAGCGGGCGCCCCAGGCGGTGCGCCATGGCGCGCACGAACCGCGTCTTGCCGCAGCCGGTCGGCCCCTTCAGCATGACCGGCAGCCGATTGCGGTACGCCGCCTCGAAGATCTGGACCTCATCGGCGATCGGCAGATAGTAGGGAGGGGCGCCGCGCTCCGCCGCGGAGGCGCGCGCGTGCTCGGGCGTAGGCGCGATGCTCGGGACGGTCACCCTCGACCTCCTAGGGTTGGGTCCGGCCGCGCCCGCCGCGGGGCAGGAGGACACGGCGCGCAACGTTTCCAGTATATCAACGCCTCCTCCCTCTCGACCATGTCGACCCGCCCGACCCGCTCGCGCCGCCGCGCCCGCGCCGCCCTGCCGTCACCTGGGCGACCCGCGTGCCGATGGCGGGCTGATCGTCCCGGCGACGTCGAGCCGGCCCTGCGCAGCCGTCGCCTGGGCGACCTCTGAGCCGATTGCGGTTCCTGCCCGCTTGCCCGCGGGGCGGGCGCGTCCAGGGCATCGTGCACCCCGGCGCCTTGCTACACTAGGAGGAGAGCAGACCATGCAGGAGGAACGCGCAATGGTCGTGCCGCAGTCGCAGCAGGTGCCGTCGACGTTGACGCCCGAGGAGTACCTTGCCTTCCAGCGCGCCCCCGAAACGCAGACCCGGTTCGAATACGTCCAGGGCGAGATCATCGCCATGGGCGGCGCCTCCCGCCGCCACAGCCTCATCGCCGGCAACATCTTCCGCGAGCTCGGCAACCAACTCGAAGGGCGGCCGTGCGAGGCCCACATCACGAACCTGCGGGTGGGGGTGGTGCCGCGTGGCATCTACACCTACCCCGACGTGGTCGTCGTCTGCAGCGAGCCCCGCTTCGAGGACCGCGAGCTCGATACCCTGCTCAACCCGACGCTCATCGTCGAGGGTGCTCTCGCCCTCCACCCAGGACTACGACCGGGGACGCAAGTTCGGCTACTAGCGTCAGAGGGAGTCGCTGCGCGAGTATCTGCTGGTGGCGCAGGACGCCTACCGGGTAGAGCAGTACGTGCGGCAGTCTGATGGGGTCTGGTGGCTGCGGGACTGGGTCGGGCTGGAGACGGTGGTGCCGCTGG